>JBEBBH010000085.1:0-25074 GCA_041158485.1 Bacteroidota bacterium
CGCCGAAAGTTCCGTAAGATAAGTTCGGCCAGCCCGAGAATACAATGGTAGGCCAACCGTCGAACCAAATTCGCACTTTTTCACCTTTGTGCAATAAAGGCAAATCGGTAGCAGATACAAAAGTTTCTACAGAGATGTCGTATTTGGCCGGCATGATGCTCACAATTTGAGTGCCTTCTTTAATGGTTTCTCCGATACCCGACTGCAAGGCACGGTTTACGTAACCACTTTGAGGCGCTTTGATGTAATACATGCCGTTTCGGATTTGGTAATTGGTGTACTGGTTTTTCAGTTTGTTGACTTGCGCTTCGGTGTCGTACTGACTGCTCAAAGCGGTAAATCGGTCACTTTTGGCTTTTTGCTCTTTTTCGTTGTATTCGGCAACGATGCGGTTGACTTCTACTTTAGCGTTAATTAATTCGTTTTCGCTGGCCAATAATTTGTTTTCTTGCGTGATGATTTTGGCTTCGGTTTCTTGCAATTTCAAGCGTTTTTCTTCCACATCGGTCATCGGTTTCAAGCCTTCTTTATTCAAGGCTAAGGAACGATTGAACTGGGTATTGGCGATTTTAATTTGGGTACGCACGGCTACCAAATCCATACTGTCACTTTTCACTTTTAAGATAGCTTGACGGATTTTGTTGTTGGCTTGTTGCAGTTTGAGTTGGCGTTCGTTGCGAATGGCTTCAATTTGACCTTCCAACGAAACTACTTTGCCACCGTAGGATTGCCCGGCCATTTCTTTAGCTTTAAGTTGGCTTTCGGTGTTTTTAACCAAGTTCGGATCCAGGTAATCTTCTTTGGTTTCCGAAATGAATAAAATGGTATCACCTTTTTGCACAAAATCACCTTCTTTAACGTACCATTTTTCTATTCTTCCGGCGATAGCCGAGTGAATAGTTTGCGGTCTTTGGTCCGGTTTTAGTGTCGTTACTGCGCCCGAACCCGAAATGTTTTGCGTCCAAGGCAAGAACAAAATCAATAAACCAAATAGAGAAACGCCACCGATAATTTTATTCAAAACTTTGTAATGCGGGCGATCACTCAGCGTTTTAAAAGTGCTGTATTTTTCTATGGTTTCGCCAATTCGATTGTTGTTAGAAATATTAAGCATTTCGATTACTGTTTAGTGTCGTTAATAATTTTTCCGTCGTTCATGGTGATTTTTCGGTTACATTTTTGTTTCCAATAGTCGTTTTTAGAGGAAACAATTAATGTCCATTTGTTCTCGTTTGAAGTAATAAAATCGATTACTTCTTGCGCTGCATCGTTGTCCATTTTATCTAAGGCATCTTCGTAGAATAAAATCTTCGGACGATTGATAATGCTTCGGGCCAACAATATTTTCTGGGCGTTGGAAGATGACAGTTGTTTGCCTTCCGGATAAATTTTGGTGTCTAATCCTTTGGGTAACGATTTGATGAAGTCGCCTAATTTGACGCTGTCAATAGCCCATTTTAAATCGTCTTGCGAAACCAATGGGTTATTGAAAGTAATGTTTTCCAAAATAGTACCTTCAAAAGGTGTTTCGCCGGTGATAATAGTGTTGATTTGTGAGCGATATTGTTCTAAGTCGATTTTGCGGTAGGTGTCATCGTTGATGTAAAAGGAACCCGAGGTAGGCTTAATCAATCCGGAAAGAATACGAATAAGCGTAGTTTTACCTGAGCCGTTATTGCCTTCCAAATAAATTTTATCCGATTGTTCGATGGTGAGATTGATTTTTTCCAATACATAATCGGTAGCATCGGGAAATTTGAAGCTTAAATTCTCCGCTGCCAGCTGAATGTTGGTGTAACAATAGTCGGCCGGTTTTGACGATGTTTCTTCTATGTCCAAATCGGTTATTTGCCCGATTTTCTCCACAGCAGTTAGTACATCGTACAAGGTTTCTAAGCCGATGATGATTTTTTCAACTGAGTTAATTACCAATAAGATGATGATTTCTGCGGCTACGAACTGCCCAATATTCATTTTTTGATTCAAAACCAAATAACCGCCAATGAGTAATAATCCGGCTGTAATGATGATTTTGAAGATAATTAATTGGGTAAATTGTCTTTTAATGACACCGAAGTGTTTTTCGCGGTGGGTTAAATATTCAGAGACTAATTTGTCATTTTTGGTCAACGCAAAGTCGAAATTGGACGTTTTTTTAAAGCTGAAGTTGTTTCGAGCCATTTCTTGTAACCAGCTTACTACTTTGTATTTGTACTTCGATTCTTTCAAACTGCTGGACAAACCCGAGTTGTAGGAGAACTTAAAAATTACATATAGCAAAGCCATCAAAAAGATACCAAAGAAGATAAAAAACGGATGGTAAAGCGATAGCAATATGATCCCGAAAACAATTTGCAACAAAGCCGAAGAAAAGTCGATCAACAATTTTGACGCGCCTTTCTGAATGGTTAAAGTGTCGAAAAAGCGATTGGCCAATTCCGGCGGATATTGGTTGTGTAAAGCTTCGGTTTTTATCTTGGGCAAACGGTATCCGAATTCAAAAGAGGAACGAATGAATATTTTTTGTTGTAAATTTTCAGTGATGCGCAATTGCATCAACGATAAAATGCCAACCAAAGCCACACCTGCAATGACAATAAACACTAATACAATCCAAGAAACACTGACTCTTCCGGATTGGATTAAGTTAATGATGGCCTGAATTCCAAGTGGTAAAGACAAGCTGACCAACCCGGCAAAGATGGCGTAGAAAAAAACCTGTGTGATGTCTTTACGGTCGAGTTTAAGTAGGTTAATTAACCTTTGAGACGCTGTTATAGCCATAATTATTTGCTTAAGATTTTTTGGGCCAAATCAATGTAAAATTGCGTTGGCGAATTATTTTCGTTACAATTGGTAATGGTTTTTAAATGGTCTTTTAAAAAGTGTTGGTGCAATGAACCTTCTACTATTGAAGACGCCAAACTTTTAGCAAATGCATAATCGGGATTCACTTCCTGAATGATGTCGATGATGCGATTGATAACCCTTTTGTAAACCAAAAAGAAACCTTCTTTGTTTTCTTCGTCTACTTCTTTAGTTAGTAATGTTTTGGTGAATTCGGCTATGATAATTTTGTTTAATATCGATTCATTGATGTGTAAAGTAGTCGAATCATCTTCTATTTTTTCGGTTACTATCGTAATGGCTCTTTTTAATTTTTCCATCGGATCAGGAATATTGGTTGTCGAAATTACCATACGGTATTCCAACCAGCCCCAATACCAAGAAGACAAATACAACAATAGTTTGTGTTTGCTCTCGAAATACCGATAGATAGAACTTTCATTCGAACCTATTTGTTCTCCCAGTTTTTTAAAGGTGAAATTCTCAAAACCTATTTCATCTATTAAGAGTATACTTTTTTCTATGATTTTTTTACCTAAATCTGAAGTTTCCGGATTTTTTACAAATAGCTTCGGATTTACCGTAATCGTAATGTTGGATAAGATACTATTCATTTTGTTTTATTTATGAGGAACCGATTTAATTGTTTTCATTTGGATTACATCTACTAAAAAGGCAAAAGCCATCGAGAAGTAGATGTAACCTTTCGGGATTTCAAAATGCAAGCCTTCGGCAATTAACGAAACGCCAATCATCATTAAAAAACACAAGGCTAAGATTTTAAAAGAAGGATGTTTGGCTATAAACTCACTAATTGGTTTAGCCGCTGCCAGCATAATTACTACCGTGACAATTACTGCCGTATACATCACCCAAAGCTGTTGTACCATGCCAACCGCTGTGATGATGGAATCGATGGAGAAAACCAAATCCAACAGAACAACTTCGCCCAACAACTTTCCGAAAGAGGCCTTTTTAAAAGGTGTTGGTTCGTTGGATTGTAAAGCTTCGGTTTTGTGGTAAATCTCTTTGGTGCTTTTGTAAATCAGAAACAATCCGCCGACTATCAAAATAAGACCTTTTCCGGTAAAATCGATGTCTGATATGCGGAACAAAGTTTGGTCGAGTTTTAAAATCCACGAAATCAATGCCAATAAGCACAAACGCATGATTAAGGCCAATCCGATTCCCCAAAAGCGTAATTTATTGCGTTGGCTTTCGGGTAATTTATCAGCCAAAATAGAGATGAAAATGATGTTGTCAATGCCTAGTATAACTTCTAAGGCAATCAATGATAATAACGGAATAATGGCTTCTGTCATCATAATTATTCTAATATTAATTTAAATCCGAAGTTCAAATTTCTCATGTCCGGTAGGTTTGGATCAACCTTATTGTTTTTAAAATCTAAAAAGCGCAAATGATCCAAGCGCATGATTTGTTTGGGCAATTCCATAAAATCGTTGTCGTTCAAATACAATAATTCCAACGATTTCATTTTGTCAAATTGTTTGGGAAGCGATTGTAATTTGTCGTTTTCCAAATGCAATTCTTTTAAGCTGCTCAGGTTGCTCAAAACGTCCATACTTTTTTCCAAATCGAATTGTTTTTCGTCATTCAAATACAATACTTGCAATTTGGACAAGCTCTTCAGGGTTTTGGGTAACTCTTTAAAGTTGTTACCGCTCAAATCCAATGTTTTTAAGTTACTGAGTTTTGAAAGACCTTCCGGAATAACCGATAAATCGTCGTTTTTCAGACTCAAGTATTCCAAGTTGGAAAATACAGACCAATCAATCTTGTCTAAGTTGATTTGCTGATTGCTCAGGTCTAAATTAATTACCTCTTTGGGCGCGCGCAAAGCTTCTTCTAAACTCACCACTCTCTTGTTGTCGGCTACCGGAATAGATTGTGATGACAAACTATTAATCCCGCCGAGAAAACCTAAAACTAAAATCACAATCTTTTTCATAGCTATTGATTTTGAATGTATTTGATTGCAAAGATAATAGTAAAACTATTAATATTGAAATTTTAACTTTTATTTAAAAGTAGTTCATCACGGCTTTATGAGAAATGTCATATTTTTATAAAGATTTGAGGTCTAATTTTGAACAAAATTTTAGTTATGAGCAAATATGTCACCGCTGCGGAAGCAGTTAAAGTGGTCAAATCGAACGATCGAGTGTATGTTCAAGCTGCGGCTGCAACACCTACTGTGCTAACCAAAGCGCTAGCCGAAAGAGCAGCTGAGTTACGAAATGTTGAAGTTTGTCATTTACACACCGAAGGCAATGCGCCTTATGCCAATCCAGATTTAGCCGATAGTTTTCACGTCAATTCATTTTTTATTGGTGCCAATGTGCGCCACACGTTAAAAGCCGGAAACGGTTCGTATACTCCGGTATTTTTAAGCGAGTTGCCGCATTTGTTTCGCAAAAAAGTCTTGCTGATTGATGTGGCTTTTATCCATGTTTCACCACCCGACAGACACGGCTATTGTTCGCTTGGGGTTTCTGTTGAAGCTACCGTTGCCGCTATAGAAAATGCCAAAATTGTCATCGCGCAAGTCAATCCACAAATGCCAAGAACCTTTGGCGATGGTATTTTGCACGAATCCGAAATTGATTATTTGGTGGCTGTTGATGAACCTATTTTTGGTCACGAACCAACACCGTTTTCCAAAGAAGAAGAGAAAATAGGCGAGTATGTAGCTTCCTTAATTGAAGATCGAAGCACTTTGCAAATGGGTATTGGTTCGATACCTAATGCGGCTTTGAGCAAATTAACCAACCATAAAGATTTAGGCTTACACACCGAGATGTTTTCCGATGGTGTCATCGATTTAATTGAAAGCGATGTCATCAATTGTAATTACAAAGGCACTTTGCGTGGTCGTGTTTTGGCTACCTTTTTAATCGGTTCCAAACGATTGTATGATTTTGTAAGCGACAATCCGTTTATTGAAATGAAAGAATCTTCTATGGTAAACGATACCGCACGCATTCGCAAAAATCCGAAAATGGTTGCGATTAATTCCGCTATAGAAGTCGATGTTACCGGTCAGGTTTGTGCTGATTCTATTGGAGCAAACATGTATTCCGGCGTTGGCGGTCAAATGGATTTCATCCGTGGCGCTTCTTTAAGCGAAGGCGGAAAAGCTATTATTGCTTTGCCTTCCATTACCAAAAAAGGCGAGAGTCGCATCGTGCCGTATCTTAAACAAGGCGCCGGTGTAGTAAGTACGCGTTCTCATGTGCAATACATCATCACTGAAAATGGCATAGCCAATTTGTACGGCAAAACCCTTAAGCAACGTATCGACGAGATGGTTAAAATTGCGCATCCAACCCATCAGGAAAACATCGAAAGAAGTTATTACGAAATGTTGAAATAAAAAAAGCCCCGAATCTTCGGGGCTTTTTTATAGTCTTACTAAAAGTGATTTTCCGGTCATGACTTCCGGTTTCGGAATATCCATCAATTCTAAGATGGTTGGTGCAATATCGCCTAAAACACCGTCATGCACTCGGATATGATCTTTGTCAACCAAAATAATCGGCACCGGATTCGTAGTATGCGCGGTGTTTGGCGAACCATCCGGGTTAATCATGGTTTCGCAATTGCCGTGGTCGGCTATGATTATAGTAGTATAGTCATTTGCCAAAGCGGTTTCTACCACTTCTTTTACGCAAACATCAACGGCTTCGCAAGCTTTTATAGCGGCTTCCATCACGCCGGTATGGCCTACCATATCGCCGTTGGCAAAATTCAAACACACAAAATCAACTTCGCCTTTTTCCAATTCCGGAATCAAAGCGTCTTTGAGTTCAAAGGCACTCATTTCGGGTTGTAAATCGTAAGTAGCCACTTTTGGTGAATTTCTCAAAATACGGGTTTCGCCTTCAAACGGCACTTCGCGTCCGCCCGAAAAGAAAAAGGTTACGTGCGGATATTTTTCGGTTTCGGCGATGCGAATTTGTCGCTTTCCGGCTTTTTCCAACACTTCGCCTAAGGTTTCGGTGATGTTGTCTTTGTCGTAAATTACGTGTACTTTTTCATACGTATCGTCGTAATTGGTCATCGTTACGTAATACAAATTAAGCTTGTGCATGTTGTGCTCGTGGAAATCCTTTTGCGATAAGGCTTCGGTTAATTCGCGACCTCTATCGGTTCTGAAGTTGAAGAAAATCACCACGTCATCGTTTTGAATTGTAGCCAAAGGTTGGTTGTTGGCATCTACTTTCACCAAAGGTAAAATGAATTCGTCGGTTACGTTTTCTGCATAACTATCAGCTATGCTCTGCGTTAAATCAGTAGTGTGTTTTCCCATGCCGTTGACCACTAAATCGTAAGCCAATTTGACGCGTTCCCAACGTTTGTCGCGGTCCATGGCATAATAACGACCAACTACGGATGCTATTTTTACCGAAGTGTTTTCAATGAATTTTTCCAGGTCTTCAATATAGCCTTTACCTGATTTCGGGTCAACATCGCGCCCGTCAGTAAAGGCGTGTACAAATACGTTTGACAAACCAAATTCCTCAGAAGCCTCAATCAAACCCCGCAAATGTGAGGTATGCGAATGCACGCCGCCATCGGAAACCAATCCTAAAAAGTGAACGGCTTTGTTGTTGGCTTTGGCGTATTCAAAAGCAGCCAACAATGGCTTTTCTTGTGCCATAGTTTTGTTGGCTACGGCCAAGTTGATTTTGGCCAAATCCTGATAGACGATTCTTCCGGCGCCTAAGTTCATATGTCCGACTTCTGAATTCCCCATTTGTCCTTCGGGTAAACCTACATTCAAGCCGTCGGTTCTTAATTGGGCATTTGGGTATTGTTTGTATAAACCATTAATAAACGGCACATTGGCGTTGTCAATAGCGGAAACTTTCGGGTCGGGTGATTTGCCCCAACCGTCTAAAATCATCAAGATTACTTTCTTGTTCATGGGATACATTTTACCCGACAAAGATAAGGGATAAAATTGATTTTTTAGAAGCGTTCTCTCGTTTTAGGTTTGGTAAACGAATTGTAAAAACGCGAATTTTTAACCGAGTTGTAATCGATAAAATAACGAACGCTGATAGAGAATACGTGATTCAAATTGTCGTTATTCAAGGCGTCGCGGACATTAGATTCAAACTGACGGTTGAATTCTCTACTAAACAAGGCGGAATTGTTGCGGTATAAAACAGAAACCTGACTGCCCGGGGCGAACCACCAAGAATAGGTTAAGTCCAAGTTCCATAAGTTGAGGTTCGAATTTCGGTTTTCGGTATAGGTTGTATTGGTTTCAAAACCGCCGTCGTCTTGCAAGGTTAAAATATCGTGGTTGGTTACAAATGACCAATAGTGACGAACATTCAGATTGAAGTTCATTTTGTTATTGATGGAATACTTTCCTTGTAAGGTATTGGTGTAGGTTACACGGTTTCTTCTGGCGAAGATAGTATTGTCGTTTTCGTCAAAAGCAATCCAGCCGATATTGTTGTTTTGTCGGTTAAACGTAAAATTGTAAATCAAAGCAAATCGGTCACTAAAGCGGTATCTCGGACTGATGACAAAACCATAATTCATGCGGTCTTTTTCGTTGAATTTCGTGGCGAATGGATTCACGTCTAAGGCAAATTTCCGATTGTAATTACTCGAAAAATAGAAGTAAGCATTGAAACTTTCCGGAATCGTAACAAACTTTTCTTGGTTTTCTGATCGCGGTTCGTAAAAATCGTAAATTTTTATCGGACTCAAAGTAGCACCAAAACCATAGTAGTCATTTTTTTTATCGGTGGTGTTGAAGTTCAAACGAGAATAACCCGATTGAATGCGGCCTGTTCTGTTGTCAAATTCTACGTAATTGTTTAAGTTGGTAAAAAAGGTATTGAAAACTTTATTAGGATTTAAAATGCGGTAACTGGAGTTAAGATAAAATCCATGATAGTGGTTTTGGAAGTTAATCCCTAAGTCGTTGTTGTCAAAATCATCTGAGGCATAAACACCACCAATACTGTAGCGGTATTTTCCACTGGTTTCTCCCAAATTGAAATATGCACTGGTGCCTTTTTTATCTTCCAAATCAAAATGGTTGTTGATATAACTATACTTGATATTACCCGAAAGATTATAAGTGTTTTTCTTGGTGTTCAAATCCCAAACTAAAGCGGAAACATTGGCATCACGAAATTCGCCGTTTCGAGTTACATTAGTATTAACCAAAGACACGGAAGAGTTTTTTCGAAAACGTTGGTCGAGTACCAATACATTGTAATTGGTTAAAGGGGAAAGTGTTTCGAGTCGGGTTTCACCGGTGTCATTATTTCTGACATGCACGCTGGTTTTTTCAGAAACCGCATTCAACACGCCTATACCCAAGCCGTTTTTAGTTCGTCCTGAAACCTTAAAAGCATTGATGAGTTTAATGGTACTGGGTTGGTCTATAACAGTTTCATTATCAGCTACTGTTAAATAATCCGGTGTTTCCCCAATTCTTCGAGTGTACAACAAGTCGCCTTTGTTGAACAAATCGGTTCCTTCGGTAAAAAAAGGACGGTTTTCATCAAATTGCTGTTCAAAAGCCGTTAAGTTCAACTCTACATTGTCAAATTTTGTTTGACCAAAATCGGGAATCAAAATAGCGTCTAAAGTAAAGGCATCGTTAATGCCGTATTTGATGTCCATTCCGCCCCGAAATTCTCCATAGGTTCTTTGAGAAGTATTGGAGTAAAAATACTGTGAAGCATACGGAATCAGAAACAATCGGGTAGGTGTTTCGATGTTTTCAATGCCTTCTAATATTCCGGCTTGTATGCTTTCGTTTTCGATTTTTCGGTCTAACAATGACCAAGAATATTGTTGGCGATCACGTCGAATTTCTCGGTAAAAATTCAATCCCCAAGTTTGTTTTTTTTCAGATGGGAATCGCAGTGCGGCATAAGGAATTCGCATTTCAACCGTCCAGCCGAAATTGGTGATTTCTACGTGGCTGTCCCAAATCGCATCCCAAGAAAAATCTTCTCCGTAAGTTTCAGTATAAACGCCGTCTTGTTGTACACCGGCAGCACTCACAAAAAAGCGAAACTCTTGCTGCCCGTCGTTGTATCCGTTGAGTAAAACGCCAAAATGATCGGCTACCGCAAAGTCGTCTCGGAGAGTAAATTCGCTTAAAATTTTTGAAGGTTCGTCATCGTATAATGTGGCAGCGATGTAGATAGCGCTGTTGTCGTAAATGACTTTGACTTCGGTTCTTTTACCCTCGGCGATAGGTTTTCCGTTATCGGGTTCAATCATCAAAAAGTCTTTGGCTACCTCTGCATTGGCCCATGAAGCTTCATTGAATTTGCCGTCAATTACTATTTTTTCGGTAGTGCTTTTGGTTAAAAGCATTTTCTTTTGACCAAATACCATGCTTGAGAAAAGCATGGCCAAGCCGAAAAAAAAGTAAGAATGGTTAGACATTTATATGGGCTTTAGACCAACAAAAGTAATTATTTAATTCATATTTCCAACCTTCTTTTAAATAAAACGGATTGACTATTATGAAGTTAAAAGATTAAAATTTGCTTAATTGACACTGAAAAATTTGCTTTAGTTATTTTATACTTTATATTTGCCCTACCCATGTCTGATCCTAAACCTATTAATGTCAATGAATTATAAGTCTTTTTCTTTAGTGTTTTTGTTGTTGTTGATGTCTTTCAACAGTTTTCCCGACAAAACAAGTTCCAATTTTATTTCAGAAAAAACAACTGTTGATGCCGAGTCTAAAATAGTGGCGGTTTATCATCAGTTAGATGCCAATTCTTTCGCATTGCCTAGTTTTGAAAGTTTTTCTGTGGCCTTGGAAGGTTTTCAATTGTTGAAAGAAAAGGGGATTGTAAAGAAAAACATACTGACTTTAGTTGATTTCAGTTTGGCCTCCACTGCCAAAAGACTTTGGGTAATCGACTTAGACCAAAATAAGGTTTTGTTTCAAACTTTGGTAGCGCACGGCAGAAATACCGGCGAAGATTTTGCTAAGGCTTTTTCCAATAAAGCAGAGTCTTTCCAAAGTAGTTTAGGGTTTTATGTAACGGCCGAAGTTTACAATGGAAAACACGGCTTGTCTTTAAAATTAGACGGTTTACAAAAAGGATTAAACGATAAAGCTCGCGAGAGAGCGGTGGTTATCCATGGAGCCGATTATGTATCTGAATCTTTTATCAAACAAAACAAACGTTTGGGCAGAAGTCAGGGTTGTCCGGCTGTTCCGGTAGAAATGAACGAAAAAATCATCAATGCAATCAAAGATAAGTCTTGTTTGTTCATTTACCATCCAAACGCTAAAGAAGAGATTGTAGCTAAGCTAAGTGCTTAATTTTTTCCACATTACATAGTGTATTCCGATGCCTTCAATATTGAAAGGTGTTCCTTCTATAGTATATCCTAATTTTTGGTAAAAGCCTTTGGCGTTTTCTCTGGCATTAAACCATATCAGTTCACAGTCGGAATCGAGTATTGCTTTTTCGCAATATTGCACTAATTGTTTGCCATAGCCTTTTCCTTGGTTGTGTTCTAAAACCGCCATGCCTCTAATTTGTTTCTGACGGATTTCTGTAAACAACGGATTTGAAGTCTCAAACACCGAAATGATACCCTGCAAACTGTCGTCTTCAAACAAGCCGTAATGTTGGGTTGTTGGAAGGTCATCGCCTTCAAAACGACAAGCATCGATAGGTTTGCCTTTTCTCAGCACTTCATGTCGGACAGGATAGCTTGCTTCAGCTGTTATTTTTCGAATGGTAATCATTAGTCTTTTTCTAACGTTTTGGTTTTGTTTGGGTTATAAATGGTCTCCGATTTTACGATAATTTTTTTCAAAAAAATTTGCATCAAAGGAAACTTATTCTATATATTTGCACTCACAAATGCGGAAGTAGCTCAGTTGGTAGAGCTCCAGCCTTCCAAGCTGGTTGTCGCGAGTTCGAGCCTCGTCTTCCGCTCTGAAAAAAAAGCCTCTAATTAACGTTAGAGGTTTTTTTTATTTTACAACTTTCCCAAAAAAGCCAAATCAGTTTCCGAGGTCAATTCTTCCGCGTCTTTATTCGGCAGAAACAATCGGGCGGTTAACGGTCCTTTCAATACAATACAATCAGCGTTTACCTCTAACCAACTGCCTTCACGTAACCCTAAAACCGGCGTTGTATTAAAGGCATGAAATTCTTTAATTCGGGTTTCACGCGTTTCGCCCATGTGTGTGCTATTCGCGTCGGGATCTAGGTAATGCGGATTTAAATTAAAAGGAATAACGCCTAAGGTCGCAAAACTTGGCGGATATACTATTGGCATATCATTCGTGGTTTGCATGCTGATGCCGGTAATATTGCTGCCTGCACTAGTACCTAAGTACGGCGTTCCATGATTTAAAACTTCGGCCAAAACGGTCATCACTTCGTTGTCGTACAATTGTTTTACCAACAAAAAGGTGTTGCCGCCACCGGTAAAAATACCTTGTGCTTTTCGGATGGCTTCGGCAGGATTTTGAAATTCGTGTAAACCTTTCACCGATTTATCAATGGTGCTGAAAACTTCTCGAACTTTAGCCGTGTAGTCTTCGTGGCTGATACCGCCCGGACGGGCATAAGGGATAAAAAGTATTTCGTTACAAGCTTCAAAATGTCGCACCAAAGTAGGCAACAAATAATCCAAATATTTTCCTCCGTGTACTGTTGAGGTACTCGCAATAATTAGTTTTTTCATTGTTTTTGTTGATTCTCCTCCAAAAGTACAGTTTTTACCGCTTTTAATTAACATAAAATTACCATGTTGTTGGGATTTATTTGGGAATGACAGCCTATATTTTTAACCTTACAAATTTGGCCTATGAAAATCGGTTTGAAAATAATAGTAGCGTTACTGATTGGGCATGTGGTTCAGGCTCAAAAGATTTCTGATAAAGTGCTGAACGGGAAAGTCGTTTCCGATGCGGTTAATTTGGATGGTATTTATGTGATTAATTTGAATACAGATCAAACGGCCACTACAGCCAATGAAGGATTTTTTACCATCAATGCAAGCGTAGGCGATACTTTGATGTTTGCAGCGCTGCCCATCAAAGGGTTAAAGCGTGTGATTACGGAAGTCGATTTCGACCAAAAACTTACATTGGTCAAGTTGGAACCCATGATTCATCGGTTAAATGAAGTAGTGATTAAGCAATATAAACACATCAATGCGGTCGATTTGGGTATTGTGTCACCAACGATAAAAAAATATACACCGGCTGAAAGAAGACTGCGAACTGCTAATGGCGATGGAATCGAAGGAAATACGGACGGAAGCAGTGGCGCTTCGGTTGGCTTAGATCCTTTGTTTAACTGGATGTCGGGCAGAACAGCGCTATTAAAGAAGGAGTTGGAAGTTGAACGAAAAGAAACTTTATTACAGCGAATAGAAAATCAGTTTGGGATTAGTTATTGCATTGACAAGCTTAAAATTCCGGCAGACTACGTCAAAGGTTTTTGGTATTATATAGTTGATGAGCCTAAATTTGTAGCAGCCATGAAAACCAAGAATAAGGTAATGACTGCTTTTGTCCTGGCGGAATTGGCCACAAAATATATCAGTCTGCAACAAGCTGATGCAAAATAGTATGCTTACTTTTGAAAAAAAAAGAGATTCTTGCGAATGAAATTACTGTACATCTTTTTTGCTTTATGTTTTTCCGCCTCGGGTTTTGCCCAAGCCGGCGAGTTGTTTTTTTTGAAAGGGAAAGTGGTGACAACCGTAAAAGAATTGCGAGAGGTAAATGTTTACAACTTGCGTTCGGAATCGGGAACAGCTACAGATGAATCCGGAAATTATTCATTATTTGTTAAAGTAGGCGACACCATACAGTTTCAAAGTTTGCAAACGGAAACCAAAAAAATAGTGGTGACAGAAGCAGATGTTAAGAAATCTTTATTGGTAACCCAGTTGCTGCCCAAAATAATAGCGTTGGCAGAAGTTGAAATTCAGGATCACAGTAATATTAATGCTGTTTCATTGGGAATTTTAGACAAACCCGCTAAAAAATACACGCCGGCTGAACGCCGTTTAAAAACAGCAACTGATTTAGACGCCACGGCGTCTGCGGGAATGATGGCCGGAGGTTCAATAGGCTTAGATCCAATATTAAATGCTATTTCAGGACGAACCGAAATGTTGAAAAAGGAACTAGAAGTGGAACGCCAAGAACGATTGATGACCAAGGTAGAAAATCAATTTAAGCCTGAATATTTTACCGGTCGCCTAAAAATTCCGAGTGAATACGTCAAAGGATTTCTATATTATATTGCAGATGATACCAAGTTAGAGGACTATATGAAAAAGAAAAATAAAGGATTGGCCAAATTTCGTTTGAGCGAATTGGCTTCTCAGTATTTGGAGTTGTTAAAAAATGGAAAAGAATAAAGGTTTATGAAGAAAGCAATCAAATTATCGGTTTTACTGCTGCTTTTTGTAGGATTAACTGCTATGTCTGCGCATCGCTTTTATGTGGGTATTTACCAAGTCGATTTTGTGCCGCAAAAAAAACGACTGGAAATCACTACCCGCATTTTTATGGATGATTTGAATGATGCTTTGGCCAAAGCCTACAAAAAACAAACGAATATCGGTGACTCAAAGGAAACGCCTGAAGATGTGACTTTGATGAAAAAATACTTGTCGGATAAGTTTAAGATTTATCTCAATGGTCAGCTCAAAACCATGAATTTTCACAGTCACGAACAAGAAAATAATGTGATTATTTGTTACTTAACGATAAAAGAAGTCCCGAAAATCACTAAAGTGGAAGTCGAAAACAGCATCCTTACAGAGCTTCACGATGAACAGCAAAATATCATTCAATTCAACAACAATGGCAAAAAACAAAACCTATTGTTGTCTTCCTCAACCACTAAAGGAATGTTAAAATAGTTTTCTTTAACGTGGCTAATCCCCAATTTTATTTTATTTTTAGCCCTTTAAAGAAAATTCTATGAAGCGTACTTTTCAGTTTGTAGCCTTTTTGTGTTGTGTGACTATGGGTTTTGCCCAAGCTCAGGAAACACCCAAAACCAATAAAACCGACGAAAGAAATCCGGATAAATTCAAGCAAATGTATGATTTGTTGGCAACGCCTAACATGTACAGAACAGCTTCCGGAGCGCCGGGACCGGAGTATTATCAGCAACAAGCCGACTACAAAATTGACGTCGAATTAGACGATAAAAACCAACGACTTTACGGTTCTGAAACCATCACTTATACCAACAATGCCAAAGAAGCATTAGACTATTTGTGGGTGCAATTGGATCAAAATGAAAAAGCCAGAAACTCCAATTCGCCCTTGGTGGAAAACAGCAAAACCGATCCTGCCATCTCAGCGCAAACTTTCTCCAGAAAATATTTAGAAGAAGATTTTGACGGTGGTTTCCGCATTGAATACGTTAAGGATGCTCAAGGTAATCCGATGAAATATACCATCAACCAAACCATGATGCGTATCGAATTGCCTAAAGTGTTGCAACACAAAGAAAAAATCACTTTTTCTATCAAATGGTGGTACAATATCAACAATTACATTTTAGACGGTGGCCGTTCGGGTTACGAGCACTTTGAAAAAGATGGCAACAATTTGTACGTTTTAGCCCAATTTTACCCAAGAATGGCAGTTTATAATGATGTGGAAGGCTGGCAGAACATGCAGTTCTGGGGTTCGGGCGAGTTTGCATTGACATTCGGAAACTACGAAGTGAATATTACGGTTCCGGCTGATCATATTATGGAAGCTACAGGAACATTAATGAACCGCAGCGAAGTTTTTACCCCGGAACAACTAAAACGCTATGCTTTAGCCGAGAAGTCTTTTGATAAACCGGTAATCGTGGTAACGCAAGCCGAGGCTGAAGCCGCAGAAAAAGGCTTTTCAGACAAGAAAAAAACTTGGAAATTCAAAGCCGAGAATGTACGCGATTTCGGGATTTCAACCTCCAGAAAATTCATTTACGATGCCATGGCGGTAAAAACAGGAAGCACAACTTCTATGGCTATTTCCCTGTATCCTAAAGAAGGCAATCCGTTGTGGGAAGAATATTCCACTCGTATGGTAGCTCACACCTTAAAAAGCTACTCAAACTACACTTTTGATTATCCTTACCCGAAAGCTGTTTCGGTAAATGCCCGCGATCAAGGGATGGAATATCCTATGATTTGTTGGAATTTCGGACGTCCGGATGAAACCGGAAAATATTCCGATCAAACCAAATATGGTATGTTAGGCGTAATTTGTCACGAAGTAGGACATAACTTTTTCCCGATGATTGTCAATTCCGATGAGCGTCAGTGGACTTGGATGGACGAAGGCTTAAACTCGTTCATGGAATACTTAGCCGAAAAAACTTTTGATCCTAATTTCCCAACCCGTCGCGGTCCGGCCAAAAATATCATTCCGTACATGAGTGGCGACCAAACCGGTTTAGAACCGATCATGACCAACTCTGAAAGTATTCGTCAGTTTGGGAACAATGCTTACGGGAAACCGGCGACAGCGTTGAATATTTTACGGGAAACCATTATGGGTGCGGAATTGTTTGATTACGCTTTTAAAACCTACGCCAACCGTTGGAAATTCAAACATCCAACACCGGAAGATTTTTTCAGAACCATGGAAGACGCTTCGGCAGTCGATTTGGATTGGTTTTGGAGAGGTTGGTTTTACACTACCGATTATAACGACATCGGCATCAAAGAAGTGAAAAAGTACTTCGTAAGCAACAATCCGTCGAAAGAAGTAAGCGATTTTATGAAAACCAGACGCCGTCGTGATTCGAGAAACGGCCCAATGGTGTACATGATAGCAGAAGGCAGTGCCGATTACAAACCGGAATTGAACAAGCCATTCAAAGTTGCCGATTTCCAAGCGTTAGATGAGTATGTCAACAAGAATTTTACCGCCGAAGAAAGAGCCAAACTTAATGAGCCTAAGTACTTTTATCAAGTGACTTTCGATAAACCGGGTGGCTTGGTCATGCCGATTATCGTAGAAATTACTTTTGAAGACGGAACCAAAGAAAACCATTATTTCCCGGCTCAAATTTGGCGCATGAACGACAAAGAAGTCAACCGTACCTTTGCCACACAAAAACCTATTGCCAAAATTGTTGTGGATCCGAAAGAGGAAACCGCCGACATAGACACGGCTAACAACACTTGGCCAAAAACAGCTCAAAAATCGAAGTTTGATTAACTTAAGTTTGTAACTTTGCAACCTTATAATTTAGAAGTTTAGGTTATGCTCGGATTTGGTTTTGGCGAATTAATTTTTATTATCTTCATCGCTTTGATGTTATTCGGTTCTGATAAAGTGCCCGAAATAGCCAGAACGTTGGGGAAAATTATGGCACAACTCAAAAATGCTACCAACGAAATTAAGTCGGAAATTCAGAAAAGTGCCGAAGTACAAGAATTAAACGATTCTGTAAAAAGCATCACAGGAACTTTTACTGAAGAGGTTGATAAAGTAAAAAGCAGTGTAGATCAAGGCATTTTGCCCGAAATTAAACAAGCTGCCGAAGACCTCGAGTCGATGTCCGGTCCGATCAAACGCCAAATGTAATGCTCGAAAAAATCATCCAACTCGACAAGCAAGCCTTAGTCTATCTCAATGGTTTAGGCTCGGAACAATGGGATTGGTTGTGGTTGATTATTACCAAACAACAGAATTGGGCACCGGTATTTATTTTGGTTTTTTATCTGTTGCAAAAAAAAATCGGATGGAAAAATTTTGGCTATTATGTCCTTTTTATAGCAGTGATGGTGCTGATTTGTGACCAAACTGTCAATCTTTTCAAATACAGTTTTGAACGGTTACGCCCTTGTAATGATTTGGAAATTGGAGCTATTATTCGCCGAGTTAAAACCAGTAGTTCCTTTAGTTTCTTTTCCGGTCACGCCACGAATTCTATGGCATCAACGGTACTGACGTTCCTGATTTTGAAACGCTACTACAAAAACGCTTACTTACTGTTTTTGTTTCCGTTGATTTTTGCTTACAGTCGCATTTACCTTGGGTTGCATTTTCCAACGGATATTTTAACCGGTTACGCCTTTGGGGCTACCAGCGGTTATTTGGCTTACAAGTTGTACGCAAAATACATTCTTCGTACTTCGTAATTTGTACTTCTAATTTTCACTTAACTCTCGACACGGTTAGTCCGTCGCGTATAGGCAGCAAAACAGTTTCCACTCTTGGATCATTTTTCAGCAACTGATTGTAGTCCATAAGCAATTTGGTCGTTCTGTCGTTGGCTTTTACTTCTTCTACCACTTTGCCGCTCCACAAAACGTTATCGGATAAAATAATGCCACCTTTATTCATCATCGGAACAATAGCGTGGAAGTAGTTGATGTAATTGTCCTTGTCGGCATCAATAAAAACCAAATCGTATTTTTTGCCCAAAGTCGGTATAATGTCCAAAGCCGGACTTAAATGTTGGACAATTTGATTGCTCCATTGGCTGCGGTCGAAATATTTTCGTTGGAAATCCACCAATTCTTCATTCACGTCTATGGTGTCAATCGTGCCGTTTTCCGCTAAACCTTCCGCCAAACACAGAGTCGCGTAACCCGTATAAGTGCCGATTTCTAAGATGTTGGTCGGATGGATGATTTTCGATAACATGCTCAAAACCCTGCCCTGAAAATGACCGCTCAACATGCGCGGTTGCAAGATTTTCAAATGGGTTTCACGGTTCAATTGCGCCAATAATTCGGGTTCGTCTTGCGAATGTTGGGTTACATAATCGTCTAATTCGTCGGAAAGGAAATGCATATCTTTTTTGTAAAAATAATAAAACCCCATGTAAATGAGGTTTTATTTAATTTATTTTAAAGTTTCAATCCTTTTTAGGAAGGAATAGTTTTCTTTTATTTTTTTAAAATATTTAGACATTATCGGATCATTCTCATAATTTTCATCATTAAGTATTTCCGAATGATATTTGTCTTTTTTTGAATAGTTTGAAATAATTATTGCTTTCTGTTTTACATAATCTGGGTTACTATTTTTAAGAGAGATTAAACTATTGTAAAGCAAACAATAACCAACGTTTTCATTTTTTATCAGATTGTCTAAATGAAAAATCAATTTTACTCGCAGCTCGTCAGTTTGATTACTTTTGTATTCTTTAATGAGATCTTTTTTTGAAAGAATCAGATAAGATAAATATTGGCTTTCAAATGAGGTTAAATTTTGATTAAAAAAATTGTCAAGCACTTTCCAATCAGCATTTTCATTTTTAACTATTTCTTTTACTTTAAATTTGATGTTGACTTTGTTTACATCTAACGTGTCATCTGTCTGTATATAAGGAAGTTGTCCTCTGTAGTCAAGATCGTCAATTTTCAAATATGTTTTTTTTGTATCAATTTTTTCGGTATCAATTTTGTTTTCTTTTTCACTACAAGATGACAATAACGAAAAGCCTAAGAAAATTAAAAGTGTTTTTTTCATAAATATAGATTTAAATTAACAAACTACATCATTAACATGGCATTCACCGCTATCTATAAAAAGTACTTTGTTGCTGCCTTTCAACTTTCCCGAAATGGAATAGTTTACATTTCCACTAGATGGCAGTCTACAAGTAGTACCTGTTTGTGTCCAAGTGTAGGTGTAGTATTGAGTGCTATTTGGGAAATATTGGGTACATGATAAACTACAATTTAAAGCCATTGTAGGTATTGTACTCAACAAAAAAATAAATAAAATTGACTTTGCTTTCATATAAATTAAAAATTTTACTATTAGTCCTACCAAAGTAGAAAGCATATAATAATCTTACAAATTTTAAATGTTAAATTTTTGCAATTTTAATTGCGCACAAATTAACTTAACTTTGCGCCATGGAAATCGAGAAAAAAGACATCCGAAGTTTGACCAAAACCCAATTGCGTGATTTTTTTGTAGCCAACGGCGACAAAGCCTTTCGCGGCAATCAGGTGTACGAGTGGCTGTGGAGCAAAGCTTCGCACAGTTTTGACGATATGACTAACGTATCTAAGGAAACGCGCGCCATGTTGGAAAAATACTTCGTGATCAACCATGTTCAAGTCGATCAAATGCAACGCAGCGAAGACGGCACCGTAAAAAATGCGGTTCGTTTGCACGACGGCTTAGTGGTGGAAAGTGTTTTAATTCCGACCGAAACCCGAACTACAGCTTGTGTTTCCAGTCAGGTTGGCTGTAGTTTAGACTGTAATTTTTGTGCTACCGCTCGTTTAAAAAGAATGCGAAATTTAGAACCGGGCGAGATTTACGATCAAGTAGTAGCCATCGACAGAGAAAGTCGTTTGTATTACAACCGACCGTTATCCAACATCGTTTTTATGGGAATGGGCGAGCCGTTAATGAATTACAACAATGTGATGAAAGCCATCGATATGATTACTTCGGAAGAAGGCTTAGGCATGTCGCCCAAACGCATTACGGTTTCTACTTCGGGCGTTTCTAAGATGATTAAAAAGATGGCCGACGATGAAGTTAAATTCAAGCTGGCCGTTTCTTTGCATTCGGCTATCGAATCGACTCGAAATCATATCATGCCGTTTACCAAAAATTTTCCTTTAACTGAATTGAGAGAAGCCTTGCAGTACTGGTATCACAAAACCAAAAGCAAAGTGACTTATGAATATGTGGTTTGGAAAGGCATTAACGACGATAAAGCTTCTGTAGATGCTTTGGTGAAGTTTTGCAAGTACGTGCCTTGTAAAGTCAATTTAATCGAATACAATCCTATTGATGACGGCGAGTTCCAACAAGCCTCGGAAGAAGCCATTAACCAGTACATTACCGCTTTGGAACGCAACGACATCGTAGCCAAGGTACGTCGCTCTCGTGGCAAAGATATTGATGCGGCTTGTGGTCAATTGGCGAATAAATCCTAAAAAAAACTCCCGACATTTGGTCGAGAGTTTCTTCGTTTATAACTAAGTCAATTCAAATTAATTTCCTAAAGTGATGGTGGTGCTATTGCCATTCACAGTCAAAGTAGCTTGGTTGTCACAATCGCCGTTACCATAATCTAAAGTGGCGGTATTGTTATCTCTTACGGTGTTAATTACACCACTAACGATATGCGGACAATTGGCTTCTGCTCTTAACGGAGTAGTAATGGTAGAAGTTCTGGTTCCGGCAGGGAAAGTAGTTGTCCAATTTCCGGAGATGGTAAACACATTGTCTGCCCAAATCATCGGTGTGCCAAAACCTTCAATCATTTCGCGAATTCTGTTTCCAACTCGGTGATACTCATTTCCGTTAGGGAAAGTCACATGCATGTCTATACTCATATTGGCTACCGGGTGTGGTGCAGCTTGCGAAGCTGTGCTTTGAATTGTACGAACTACAGTGCGATTGCCTTCTACTAAAATATCATTGTGGTGGAAATTTACAAAACTATAACTGATGGTTTGTGATGGGGCGTCAAAGTTCAAACTTCCGCTCACAATAATAGTTCCGTCTAAAATATTACCGTTTGGCAATTCACAGTTGTTAAACGTTAAGGTTCTGGTCCAACTGTTAGCAGTTAACTGAATGTCGACCGTTACACAAGATGGTAAAGCCGTAACTTCTTGACTGTTTCTTCCGGCCGATGGATTGGCTTGTAAGGCGAATTGTTCGTCTACAATTTTACCTACATCTTCCGTTACCAAGTCGATTTTGGCATTGACTTTCGCGTCACTTAAATCATTTGCAGCAGCATTGTTGCTGTCATCTTTGCTACAACTTAGGACCAAAACGGCTAAGGCAGCGCTTAAAATTAGACTTTTAATTTTCATGTGTTTTTTATTTTTGGTTCCTTGCTTTGAATGCTAAGTTTAAAAAAGGTTTAATCAAATGTAAATATTTTTTTCAAACGAAGGCATTGTTGTATCTTTGAAAGCCCGATGGAATTCGGTGTTATTGTTAATGAATATCACTTCGCAAATAAAACAGCCTATACAAGCCGAAATGGAACTTTTCGAAAAAAAGTTCTACGAATCAATGACTTCTAAGGTTGCGCTGTTAAACCGAATTACCTATTATATTGTTAATCGCAAGGGCAAACAAATGCGTCCGATGTTCGTGTTTTTGGTCGCCAAAATGCTCTCCGAGAAAGGGGAAGTGAATGAAAGAACCTATCGCGGTGCGTCGGTAATCGAGTTGATTCACACCGCGACCTTAGTACACGATGACGTGGTAGACGACAGCAACAGACGTCGCGGATTTTTCTCCATTAACGCGTTGTGGAAAAACAAAATTGCTGTTTTAGTCGGCGATTACTTATTGTCTAAAGGACTATTGCTTTCCATTGATTATGGCGATTTTGATTTGCTTCGCATCATCTCGGTAGCAGTTCGCGAAATGAGTGAAGGCGAATTACTGCAAATCGAAAAAGCAAGAAGACTGGACATCGTAGAAGAAGTCTATTACGAAATCATCCGCAAAAAAACCGCTACTTTAATTGCTTCTTGTTGTGCGTTAGGTGCCAAATCGGTGTCGGAAGATGAAACTCAGGTAGAAGCGATGCGGAAATTCGGTGAGTTGATTGGGATGGCTTTCCAAATCAAAGACGATTTATTCGATTATACCGATGACGCTATCGGCAAACCCACCGGAATCGACATCAAAGAACAAAAAATGACCTTGCCACTTATTTATGCGTTAAACCATTGTGCCGATAAAGAAAAGAGTTGGTGTATCAATTCGATTAAAAACCACAATAAGGACAAAAAGCGCGTTAAAGAAGTTATCCAATTCGTCAAAGACAAAAACGGTTTGCAGTATGCCGAACAAAAAATGTTGCAGTTTCAAGAAGAAGCGCTCCAAATTCTTCAAAATTTCCCCCAATCCGAATACAGAGACGCACTTTCACTCATGGTGAACTACGTTATTGAAAGAAAAAAATAATTTTTTTTAAAAACATTTACCACTGTAAAGCCTTTGTTTTACTGGGTTTTTTAATTTTCAAATCTCCAAATTGAAAAATTTTCAAATGGTGATGCAACCCTTTTTCATCGACATTCGTCTATGCTAATAGAAACACTAACCAATAGTTTTGAAAGTAATCAACTTACATAAAGACGAGAAAGAATTGATCGAATTGGCTGTCGAAAACAATCGCCATGCGCAACATCAGATTTATTCCAAATTCGCTCCGAAAATGTTGAGTGTTTGTCGCCAGTATATTAAAGATATACAGCAGGCGGAAGACATTATGATTACCGCTTTTATGAAAGTGTTTACGAATTTGAAAAATTTTGAACACAAAGGCAGTTTCGAAGGTTGGATTCGCCGCATCATGATTAACGAATGCATCTCGTTTATCCGAGTGCAGAAGAAAGTGAAGTTTATCGAAGACGAGACTTTTTTCGAAGAACGCCACAACGATATTGAAAGTAAGTTTTCGGTAGAGGACATTCAGTTTTTAATCGACAATTTACCCGATGGTTACCGAATGATTTTCAATTTGTATGCGATTGAAGGATTTAAACACCACGAAATTGCCACCATGCTCAACATCAGCGAAGGCACTTCGAAATCGCAGTTGTCACACGCTCGAAAAATGCTTCAAGACCACATCATTAAATTAAAAAATTACCACAATGGAACCGAATAAATTAGAAAAACAATTCAGAGACCAACTGAATACCAGAGAAATTCAACCGTCCGCCCAAGCTTGGGATCGATTGGATGCGATGCTTTCGGTAGCCGAAGAAAAAAAAACAAGAAAACCTTTTGGCTTTTTGTTTATTGCTGCCGGTATTTTGGTTTTGGTAACGCTTGGTTTGTTTTTTTTCAATCAAAAAGATACTGTAATCAATACTCCGAATACAATAGTAGGAACGGAGCCTAAAACCGATACGGTTCAAAATCCTACTGAAAATATACCATCACCAATTGTTGAAAGTCAAAACCAAAATGAAGTTGTAGCAACTTCAGATGTTCAACCAAAAACCAACAACAATGTCATCCTGAGCGCAGTCGAAGGGCAACAAAAAAGAACCAACCATCAAGGAGTTTCAATCAGCAATCAATCACCAAAATCCAATCAAATCATCAGGGACAAAGCCATCGAATACCAAGTTTCTTCGGATGTAGCGCTTAAAGAGTTGCCTAAAATAATGGAGCCAAAAGAAATCGTTATCCGAAAAGAAGTCAAAGCCAAATCCGATGAAAGTCTGTTAGCCGATTTAGACCATAAAGTCAAAGAATCAACCAACAAAACTTCGACTGTAAAAGTGGATGCTAAAAGCCTGTTATCACAAGTAGACGGCGAAGTCGAGTACAGCTTCCGCGAAAAAATGCTGCAAAAAATCAACAAAAACTACCAAGAAGTGAAAGTGGCATTGGCCAATCGAAACAACGAGTAACAATCATTAATCATATTTAAATTAATTACCATGAGAAATTTTACCATTTACTTAGCACTCTTCTTATGCCTTTTAGCGAACAAAACGGTGGCCCAGGAAACCTTTGAAGCCAAGGCGAGAGCCATAGCCGAAAAAATTGCCAACATTACCAAAGAAGAAAAAGCGGCACTCAAAGCCGAAATAGAAGCCGTGAACAAAGAATTGGAAGCCGGCACTATTACCAAAGAACAAGCCGATGCCAAGAAATTGCTTTTAGCCGAAACCCGTTCTAAAAACATCGAAACCCGCGTGGGTCAAGCGCAGGAAGAATTGAAAGAATTGGTGAATCAAAAAGTAGAAGGCAAAATCAAAGAAGGCAAAAGCCAATATTTTTCTGTAGTAATTAAGCGCGATTCTATTCGCAAAATTAGAGGCGAAAGAAGAACTACTTCGCAATTTGTGTTTGCTGCCGGAGTGAACAACTTGGTTACCGATGGCAGTGTGGCTGATTCCGACTTCAAATATTGGGGTTCGCACTTCTACGAATGGGGTTTTACATCAAATACCCGTTTGTTTAAAAACGACAATTTATTGCATTTGAAATACGGGATGTCTGTTATGTACAACAACTTGCGTCCTACTGATAACCGTGTGTTTGTAGCCAATGGCGATCAAACCGATTTGGAAACTTTTGGAAACAATCTTAAAGATTCTCGTTTGCGCAATGTGTTTGTAACCGTACCGCTTCACTTGGAATTTGACTTTACCAAAGCCAAAGAAAAAGACGGTAAAAAAATCTTCAGAACTCACCAAAGTGTGCGTTTCGGAATCGGTGGTTAT
>JBEBBH010000086.1:0-2509 GCA_041158485.1 Bacteroidota bacterium
ATAATTGATAATAAACGTTTTGCCGTAAGGTGTTTCCAAAGAAAAGCCTCCTGCGCCTATGCCGTCCATCACGTCTAAAGTGAAATGCGCATTTTTCCAGTATTCAAACAAATCTTTGTCGAGCCAAAACTCGCATTTGGCTACTGTGCCGATGCAAACATCTCCGGTTCGGATGTAAAAACCACCTTTTTCAAAACACTGTGGCTGCGTGCCTTCGCAACAACCACCGGCTTGGTAAAACATCAAATCGCCAAACTTTTCTTGAAGCATTTTTACTAATGCTAATGCGTTTTCGGTTATTGCCAATCGTTTCATCTTTATATGTTTTAATTATAAACAAACCGCAAACCGACTCAAAAAAGCCAATTTGCGGTAGTAACCAATTAATCTCAACTACTAAAAGAACCCTAATTTATTTTTGTTGTATGAAATCAACATATTCTTGGTTTGACGGTAATGCGCCAACATCATTTTGTGGTTTTCTCTTCCAATACCCGATTGTTTGTAACCACCAAACGGAGCTCCGGCCGGATAAGCGTGATAGCTGTTTACCCATACTCTACCGGCGTGAATGGCTCTTGGTACTTGGTACAATTCGTGTGCATCACGTGTCCAAACACCGGCACCTAAACCGTACAAAGTATCGTTGGCAATCTCGATGGCTTCTTCGGTGGTTTTGAATGTGGTTACGGCCAATACCGGTCCGAATATCTCTTCCTGGAAAATACGCATTTTGTTGGTGCCTTTGAATACGGTTGGTTTGATGTAATAACCATTGTCTAAATCACCGCCTAATTTATTTTCATCACCACCAATTAACAACTCGGCGCCTTCCTCTTTTCCTAAATTGATGTAGGACATAATTTTGTCTCTTTGTACTTTGGAAGCTTGTGCACCCATCATTACTGTTGGGTCCAACGGATCTCCGGTTTTTACTGCCGCCACGCGAGCTAAAACGCGCTCGATAAAACGGTCGTAAATATCTTCATGCACTAACAAACGAGAAGGACAAGTACAAACTTCACCTTGGTTCAAGCAGTATAAAACAGCACCTTCTACCGCTTTATCTAAGAACTCATCATCAGCATCCATAACGGAAGGGAAGAAAATATTAGGCGATTTTCCACCCAATTCTAAAGTTACCGGAACGATATTTTCAGTAGCGTATTGCATTACCATTCTTCCGGTGGCTGTTGAACCGGTGAACGCAGCTTTGGCTACTTTCGGGTTGGTTACTAAAGCCCTACCCAATTCGGATCCGAAACCATTCACCACATTGACAACTCCTGACGGAATAATATCACCTATCAATTCCATCAAAACCATAATAGAAATTGGGGTATTTTCGGCCGGTTTCAACACCACACAATTTCCGGCAGCTAAGGCAGGTGCCAATTTCCAAACAGCCATCAACAACGGGAAATTCCACGGAATAATTTGGGCGATAACACCTATAGGTTCGTGAACAATCAAGGAAACCGTCGTATCGTCTAACTCGCTTACCGAACCTTCTTCGGCACGAATGACACCAGCAAAATAGCGGAAGTGATCAATCGCCAAAGGTAAATCAGCCGCCAAAGTTTCGCGAACCGCTTTTCCGTTATCAATGGTTTCAACCGCCGCCAAATACTCGAGGTTGTCTTCCATTAGTTGGGCAATTTTAATCAGCATATTGCTTCGGTCTGTTACTGAAACTTTACTCCAAGTTTTAAAAGCTTCATGCGCGGCATCTACCGCTAAAGTCAAATCTTCTTTATTTGAATGTGCGGCTTTAGTAAATACTTTTCCGTCTACCGGCGACACTACGTCGAAGTACTGACCGGAAGCCGGTGCCACGAATTTACCGCCTATAAAATTGTCGTACTTATCTTTGAATGTGGGTCTTTGAATTAAATTACTCATAATTATATTTTTTTGATTCATCCAAAAGTACAGTCAATCCAAAATTCCAAATAGCACAATTCGGGCAATTTATAGCACAATTTTGCAGATATGAAAATTTTAACAAACGATAATTACAATTTTTCTAAAAATATACCTAAATAATAATCAATACAGCAACACTCGTCCAAGTATCTCAGCACGCTTTCGACTGAAAATATATTTTAATCTGAAAACTGTAATTCCTATATTTGCACCCTTAAAATACGATACATGAGAATCTCATACAATTGGTTAAAACAATTCATTAAAATAGATTTAAAATCAGAAGATACTGCGGCTATACTCACCGATTTAGGTTTGGAAGTAGAAGTAGTGGAAAAATACCAATCGGTTCGCGGCGGATTGGAAGGTGTCATTGTTGGTCATGTATTGACTTGCGAAAAACATCCTGATGCCGACCGGTTAAAAATCACTACGGTTGATTTAGGCGATGGCGCTCCAGTGCCAATTGTTTGCGGTGCTTCAAATGTGGCGGCCGGACAAAAAGTGCCTGTAGCGACTATCGGAACCAAATTATTTGACAAAGACGGTAACGCGTTTGAGATTAAAAAAGGAAAAATCCGCG
>JBEBBH010000087.1:0-11964 GCA_041158485.1 Bacteroidota bacterium
TATTTGCCCGTTTGGAAAATAATACAACCCAAGAATTTCAAATCTTCGGTTTTTCTGTAATGGTGGAAACTTTTACACAAGTTAACACACCTTTAAATAGTATACAGCAGTGTGACGACAATAATGATGGTTTTGTAACTTTTGATTTGACTACCATTCAGGCGCAAATTAACAGTACCAATCCTTTAGAGTATTACCCTAGTTTGACTAATGCTCAAAATCAAGTAGTACCGTTTACCAACCCATCGGTATTAAATATTAGTGTTCAGAATCAAGTCACCAATGTCTTTGTAAGAGAGATAGTGGCCGACGGTTGCGACAATATCTATTCTTTCCAGATTCAAGCTTTTGCTAATTGTAATGTGGCTTATACTTGTTCACAAGCCAACTCGCTTTGTAACTCGCTTGGTGCAGTATTTCAAAATACGACCAATATGTCTTCAACTGGAGCTTATGGTTGTTTGGGGACTTCGCCAAATCAAACGTGGTTCTATTTACCTATCAGTCAATCCGGAACGATTAATCTTCTGATACAGCAAAGTACAGTTCCGAATGTTTCCGTACCCAATTTGGATGCGGATTATGTGGTATTCGGACCTTTTACAGATCCGGTAACGCCTTGTAACGGACAATTGACACCTAATTATATTGTAAGTTGCAGTTATTCATCCGCAGCTACCGAGAATGTTGTTATTTCTAATGCGGTTTCCGGTCAGTACTATTTGTTGATGGTTACTAATTTTAGCAATCAATCCGGTTATATTAAAATTTCAGATGTGTCAGGGTCAACAGGTGCGATTGACTGTTCAGGTTTGCGATTGAATGCCTTTTTAGATGGGAACAACAACGGAGCGCAAGACAATGGCGAGCAAAATTTCCCGTTAGGACAATTTAACTATGAAATCAATAACAACGGGAACATTCACAACATAGTTTCACCAACAGGGACGTATAACATTTATGATACTAACGGCTCAAATTCTTATGATTTAAGCTATGCGATCGATCCGAATTATTTAACATCTTACAGTATTTCAACGGCTTCTTACAGTAATGTTCAAGTGGTCATAGGCGGCGGATTGCAGACCTATAATTTCCCGATTACCGTTACCCAACCGTATAATGATTTGGCCGTAAGTATAGTGCCAATTAATGCTCCCAGACCCGGTTTTACCTATATGAATAAGATAGTGTACACCAACAATGGTAACCAAACCATAACATCAGGAACATTAACCTTTAATCATGACTCATTGGTTTCTATGCTGAGCAATACCCAAGCAGGTACTACGCCGATTACTAACGGATTTACTTTTAATTTCAGCAATTTATTGCCGTTTGAGTCGAGAGAAATGACGGTTACTTTACAAGTGCCTACCATACCTACTGTTGCTTTAGGTGGTTTATTGACCAATACCGCTTCTATCGTTCCGTTAACCGGCGATGTAGTACCGGAAAATAATTCGGCTGTCAACACGCAAATTATCATAGGTGCTTATGATCCGAATGACAAAATGGAAGCGCATGGCGAAAGAATTTTATATACTGCTTTTTCAGCCAATGATTATCTGACTTACACCATTCGTTTTGAAAATACCGGAACGGCCAGTGCAGAGAATGTCAGAGTCAATGATATTCTCGATAACGGTTTAGATGCCAATACCATTCGTATGGTTAGTGCTAGTCATGCTTATGTTATGGATAGGGTTGGAAACAATGTTAATTGGATATTTGATGATATTCAATTGCCGCCATCGGTAGCCGATACAAACATCGGTAAGGGCTATATTACGTTCCAAATCAAACCAATGTCGGGTTATGCTGTGGGTGATATTATTCCGAATACCGCCTCAATTTATTTCGATTTTAATCCGCCAATCATCACCAATACATTTAATACTGAATTTGTGCAGCAATTAGGAGTAGATGAATTTGAAAATAACGATTTTGTATTTTACCCTAATCCGGTTTCCGATTGGCTGACCATTAGCGTTCGAGGGAATGCAACCATTGCCGGTGTTACAGTATATGATGTATTGGGAAAAACTGTTTTCACCCAACAAGCTTCCAACTTATCCACTCAAACTGTAGATTTGTCTGCTGTTTCAAAAGGCATGTATTTGATTGAAGTGACTACCGATACCAACCATAAGGTCATCAAAAAATTGATAGTAGACTAGTTCCTACGCTATTCAACAGCAAAGCCTTCTTTCGGGAAGGCTTTCTTTTTTGGGTAAAGCTTAGCTTGGTGAATATAATTTCTTATTTTTGAAATTGTTAATCGATTCAATTCATACATGAAAAAAGCGCTGGCTTTAGCATTATTAACTGTTTGTTTTTCTTGCCAATATTTGGAGAAGAAAGTGCCTTCCGAACAAGAATTGCTCGAGCAACAAATGAAAGAAATTAATTGGAAAGAAGTGGATGAATATCCATCGGTTAGCGATTGTGAAACCCTAACTGATGCTAATCTACGCAAGCAATGTTTCTTTGATTTTTTAACGGCTACAATTGAGCAAAAACTGGCTGTTGATACCTTGGCAACGATGTTTCCTAAATTGGATACCATAGAGGTAAGAGTGACTGTTTTACCTGATGCTACTTTAGAGTTTAAACCCGAATTCCCTAAAGATTCTGTGGCTTACGATACTATTAAAATTGACAGTATATTGCGCGCTCGTTTGGTTGATTTCCCCAAAGTAAATCCGGCGATTAAAAGAGGTATACCGGTAAAGACACAGTTTGTCCTTCCGGTAATTATCAAGCAAGAATAGGTTTAAGTTTAGCCAGAAACAAGAATTTATCGGCTAAATTTTCTGCCTTTCCAGTTGAAGCCTCCGAATAAAGAATAAATCCCAACTAAACTTGAGTAAAAAGGATATACCACAGCGGAAGCTAATGGTAAAATCCATCGACCATTGCGTAAGTATTGGTTGGCTTTGTATAATAGCGCATAATCTACCAGGTACTTAGCTGAAAACACACCAAGCCATATACTGAAATTGAAAAAACCACAAACCGCAAACCACAAACCAACTACCAAACCTAAATTCATCAGGAATACTACCACGGCTAAAAGCTTCGCATAATAACTTTGGTAGCCTGTCGTTTTACTCGCCCAACGAACCCGTTGTTGGAAGAAATCAAACAAATCATTTTCGGGTTTGGTTTTGACAATATTTTGTGAGTGTTTCAAATAGTGTATTTTTTCAGGGGACTGTTTTACCGCCTTTTGCAGCAAAAACACATCGTCGCCACTAGCCCTGTTTTGGTTGCCGTTAAAACCGTCTAATTCGGTAAAAAACTTTTTTGTGTAGGCCAAATTAGCGCCATTACACATAAAGGGTTTTCCCAGTCCGAAACTACCAATGGTGGTACCTTGCAAACTCAACAAATCCAATTGCTGAAACTGATGGAACCAATTGTTTTTGGTGGCATAGGTCACCGCCCCGATAATCATTTCCGGTTGGTGTTTTTGAATGTATTCGTCTATGGTTAACAACCAATTTTTGGGAACCGTACAATCGGCATCTGTAGTGATAATCCAATCGTGTTTAACGATGGGCATAGCGCGCGCGATAGCATCTTTTTTGGGAGAATCGGTTAATCGTAAATTCTCCAATAGTGTTGTGTCTATGGTGTCGTGTTCCATGCGCCAACGGATACAAATTCGCTCTGAAAGATCGGTCGAAAAATCATCCACCATGATAATCTCTATCAACTCATGCGGGTAATTCAGTTTGGAGAAAGACGCCAATAGTTTTGGCAGATTCTTCGCTTCGTTACGAAACGGAACTATAATGGTGAATGCCGTTTTAGGCGCAGCCGCTCGGATGGATTTAAAAGATTTGACTTTGTTGTAGCCCAAAATCAATTGAACCATCAGAACAACATAGAGGGCTAAAATCAAATACAAGATTATGGTGAAGATTTCCATTTCGGTTTAAATTTTAAGACAAAATAACTGCCTATTACAACAGGTAAAACTACATTCAAAAACCACATTAGTGTGGCAATAAAAACTACTATCCATTCGTTTACGCCCAATTTTTCAAAGAAAAAAAGCGCAACACTTCCCTTAACGGCAAAGTCTAAAAACTGAAAACTGGGCAATGACGATGCTAAGAAGTATACTGCAGCTATCGAAGCCATTAAAGTTCCATAAGGTAAAGCTACATCAAAAGCCAGAAATAAAAAATAATATTGGTGGGAAAAGACCAAGTAGCGTCCCACGGCCAATATCATGTTTTTGCGATGAATCTTTTTGGGGATTTCATGAATTTTGCTCCCCAGTTTTTCTAGGGAATACCCTTTGATTTTAATTGATTTGGTCAAATAAGTCAAACCAATAAAAAAAAGGCACAAACCAATAATTCCCAAAACCCAAAGGTGATATCCTAAAATCCAAAGCCCAATAATCCCGAAAACAATCGTTAAAATCATTTGGATGCCGTTGCAAATCAAATTGAGGAATATGACTTTTTTGGCGTTTTTAGGTTCGAAATACAGCGCTTTTCCGGCATATTCTCCTAAACCGTTGGGCGTGAAGATTCCGGCAGTTAAAGCACTAAGTACTTGTTTGGCTGATTCGCCCACAGTAATCGGATGGATAACAGCGGCTAAGTTTTGCCATTTTAAAATTTCCAAATACCGATTAGCAACACTAAAAGAAAGCAAGAACAATAACCCTGAAATACTCCACTTTCGGTCAAGTAATTCAAAGAATTTTTTCCAATTTAATTGGTCATTATTGTGAAGTTCGCTGTATATAAAGTAAAAAGAAAGCATTACAATAATCAGTTTAACGGCTGATAGAACGATTTTGTTTTGCAGTACTTTTTTCATTCGGCAAAGTAACGGATATCCTTAAAAGATTCCAATCAAAAATAATATCACTTAAAATGGTTTCTAATAATTTGATTTGCAAAAAAATAATATATTTTTACGGTCTATAAAAACTAACAAACCAAACTCAAAAAACTAACAATTTGTAATGAAAAAAATTACCCTTTTATTGCTGTTGTTGCAAAGTATTGTTTTTGCACAACGAACCACATGGGAAAAGGCCTCAGCGCAAAATTTGACACCGTTAAAACAGGTTGAGCGTTCAAATTTTCCTAAAGATTTCCAACTTTTTGCCACGAATATTGCTACTTTAAAATCGGCTTTGCAATCGGCGCCTAATCGTTTGACAGCCGGTCAATCGACTACAGTGGTGACTATTCCGAATGCAAATGGTGGCGTTGAAAGATTTCAAATGTTCGAGTTTTCGAATTTCGCACCCGAGTTACAAGCGCAATACCCTAACATCAGATCTTATATCGGATTAGGAATTGACGATAAAAAAGCGCAAATCCGCTTGAGTATGGATGATTCCGGTATGCAAGCCATGATTTTCAGAACCGACAAAAGAAATGAATTTATAGAACCTTATACTGCAGATGGTTTGGTTTATGCTGTGTATGAGTCGAGTCGTGAAAAAGGAGCGTTGCCGTTCAGTTGTTCAACAGTTGACAGTTCGGTTGCTCATAGTTTGCAAAGACAACAAAATGTGCAAACGCCTATGTCAAGCTCGGGTGAATTATTGTTGTTCCGATTGGCTTTGTCTTGTAATGCCGAGTACACAACGTATTTCGGCGGAACAGTAGCCGGGGCTTTAGCCGCTATGAATGCTACGATGACCCGTGTGAATGGTGTTTTTGAAAAAGACTTGTCTATTCACATGAATATTATCGCTAACAATAACTTGGTGATTTTTACCAATGCTACCACAGATCCTTACACTACTATGGGGAACTGGAATGGTCAGCTGCAAACTACATTAACTAATATTATCGGAGAAGACAATTATGATGTAGGTCATATGTTCGGATCTACCGGAGGTGGCGGAAATGCCGGCTGTATCGGTTGCGTCTGTGAAGACGGCAGTAAAGGAAGCGGTATCACTTCTCCGGCCAACGGAGTACCTATGGGAGATACTTTTGATATTGATTATGTAGCTCATGAATTGGGTCACCAATTTGGAGGGAACCACACGTTTTCCCACAATGTTGAAGGTTCGGGCGTGAATGTGGAACCAGGTTCAGGTTCAACCATTATGGGATATGCCGGAATTACTAACCGTGACGTACAACTTAATTCAGATGATTACTTTGTTTACGCTTCTATCAAGCAAATTCAAGACAATATGGTAGGTAAAACTTGTCCTACCAGAGTGACTTTATCCAATATTACACCGGTAGTTAATGCCGGGCTCGATTATACGATTCCGAAAAGTACGCCTTTCGTGTTAACCGGAACGGCTTCGGACGGAAATGGAGATGCCCTAACGTATTGTTGGGAGCAAAACGATACCGCTACAACACAAACCGGAGCTGCCAGTGCGGCTACTGCAACTAAAACAGGTGGACCCAATTGGCGTTCCTATGACCCGGTTTCTTCTCCACAACGTTATTTCCCGCCTTTAGCGCGCGTAGTAGCAAACCAATCTACTACACAAGGAACGGATATTGTTGTTGAAGCGTTGAGTTCTGTTGCCAGAACTTTAAACTTTGTCTTAACGGTTAGAGATAATTTTGCCGGTTCAGGACAAACCAATTCTGATGGCATGACCGTTACGGTGGACGCTGTAGCCGGACCGTTTTTAGTTTCAACGCCTAATACCGCTGTAAGTTGGGCAGTAGGTTCTAACCAAACTGTGACTTGGGATGTTGCCGGTACTACGGCCAATGGAGTTAACGCTCAATATGTAGATGTTTTCCTTTCTACTGACGGTGGATTTACTTATCCGATACAATTGGCCAGTAAAGTGCCGAATGACGGTTCTGAAGTGATTACTGTTCCTAATAATGTTGGTACCACTAACCGAATTATGGTGAAAGGATACAGACATGTTTTTTATGATATTTCCAATGCGAATTTCTCCATTGTGGCTCCGGCCAATGAATTCGCTGTGGCTTTTAACGGTGTAGCCGAACAACAGAACAAACAAATTTGTACCGGAAGTTCTGTGTCATACACCATTCCATATAATTCTCTTGGTGGATTTAGCGGAACAGTAAATTTTGCTCTTTCCGGTCAGCCAGCCGGTGTAACCGCTTCTTTTTCGCCGAATACCACAAATGCTAACGGCAATGTCATTTTGACACTAGACAACACAAGTGCTGCTACACCTGGGTTTTATTCAATGACCGTAACAGCTACGTCCGGAGCCATTACCAGAACAGTTCCTTTTTACTTAGAATTGTTTAACGCCAATTTCCCGGTGCAAAACTTAACGTATCCGGCTAATTTGCAAACGGGAATTCCTACTACTTTAACATTAACTTGGCCGGCTAACGCTAATGCCATTGCTTACGATGTTCAAGTGGCAACCGATGACAATTTCACCAACATAGTGGCTTCAGCTACGGTGACTACCAACTCTTATAATGTATCAGGTTTGGCAGATGCAACCAACTATGTTTGGAGAGTATTGCCAAGAAACAATGCCTGTGTTGGCAATTTCAGTTCGGCCAACTTGTTCAAAACCGGCTTGCCTGATTGTACCGTTTTCACTTCAACTAATGTCCCAATTACCATTCCGACTACGGCTAACGTCACTGTGAATTCTACCTTAAGTGTTGCGTCAACCAATACGATTTCTGATGTGAATGTTACCATGAACGTAAGTCACACTTGGGTGAACGACATGACCATTACTTTAATCAGTCCAACCGGTACTCAAGTACAATTGGTGGCGCAACCTTGTACGAGTGATAGTTTATTAAACATCAATGCTACTTTTGATGATTCCGGTTCGCCGTTAACTTGTCAAGTGAATCCGGCTATTAGCGGAACGGTACAGCCGTTGCAATCTTTAGCAGCTTTTAACGGGCAAAATATGAACGGTACTTGGACTTTGAGAATTTTAGATTCTTTCAATCAAGATGGTGGAACGATTAACAGTTGGAGTTTAAGATTGTGCAGCACAACCGCAGTGCCGTTAAGTGTTGAGGAAAGTTCTATTTCAGCGTTCAGTTTGTATCCAAACCCAAACAACGGGGATTTCAATATCCAATTCAATTCAACGTCTAACGAACCTATCGAGTTAGCGATTTTTGATATTAGAGGAAGACAGATTTACCAAAATGTATATACCAATAACGGATTCTTCAATGAGAATCTTCAGTTGGCTAATTTACAATCAGGCGTTTACTTGGTGAAAGTGAAAGACGGTAAAAACGAGCTTACCAAAAAATTCATCAAACAATAATTGAATAAGTATCCATATAAGAAAGGTCGTTTTTTAAACGGCCTTTTTTTATGGAAGGCATCATTTTGTTTCCTATTTTTACCAAACAAAAACAATAGATTTTGGCCAACGAACGCATCATATTAGGCATTGACCCCGGAACAACCATTATGGGATTCGGATTGATTAAAGTGATTAACAAGAAAATGGAATTTCTTCAGTTAAACGAATTGATCCTGAGCAAGTATGATGATCATTACACCAAGCTGAAAGTCATTTTTGAACGCACCATCGAACTCATCGAAACCCATCACCCGGATGAAATTGCCATTGAAGCACCATTTTTCGGGAAGAATGTACAGTCGATGTTAAAGTTAGGAAGGGCTCAAGGTGTTGCCATGGCAGCCGGTTTGTCGCGTCAAATTCCCATCACCGAATACGAACCTAAAAAAATCAAAATGGCCATCACCGGCAACGGAAACGCCAGCAAAGAGCAAGTTGCCAAAATGCTGCAACAATTGTTAGGCTTAAAAGAATTGCCCAAAAATCTGGATTCTACCGATGGTTTAGCGGCTGCGGTTTGCCATTTTTTCAACTCCGGAAAAGTTACAGCCGGAAAAAGTTATACGGGTTGGGACGCTTTTGTGAAACAAAATCAAGACAGGATTAAATAATTTGAAGATTAAAATTCATTTTCAAATTTTCAAATCAATTCATTTTCAAATCAATGAGCGGCATCTACATCCATATTCCTTTTTGCAAACAGGCTTGTCATTATTGCGACTTCCATTTTTCGACTTCCCTAAAGAAGAAAGACGAAATGGTCGCGGCTTTGGCGAAGGAAATTGCCATGCGAAAAGACGAGTTTAAGGATGAGGTTGTGGGAACCATTTACTTTGGCGGCGGAACACCTTCAATTTTGCAGATAGCCGATTTAAGATTGTTGATTGAGGAAGTGTTTCAACATTATAAAGTCACTGAAAATCCCGAAATTACTGTTGAAGCCAATCCCGATGATTTATCCGAAGAGCGAATCATTGCTTTGTCACTCAACAAAGTCAATCGCTTGAGCATCGGAATCCAATCTTTTTTTGAAGATGATTTAAAGTTGATGAATCGCGCGCACAATGTAGCCGAAGCCAAACAATGCCTGGAAATCGCCACGAAGTATTTCGATAACATTACCATCGATTTGATTTACGGTATGCCCGAGATGAGCCACGAAAAATGGCTGCAAAACATTCAAACGGCCTTGTCGTATAACATTCCGCACATTTCGAGTTACGCCTTGACGGTTGAACCGAAAACAGCCTTACATCAATTCATTCAAAAAGGGGTGATTGCTCCGTTGGATGACGATTTGGCACAAGACCATTTTCATTTGTTGGTTGACACCTTGGAAGACCACGGTTTTATGCATTACGAGTTGTCTAATTTTGGGAAAGAAGGCTATTTTTCGAAAAACAACTCGAGTTATTGGTTGGGTAAAAAGTACCTCGGCATCGGACCTTCGGCGCATAGTTACGATGGTGAAAAGCGCGGCTGGAACGTCGCCAACAATTCGCTTTACCTGAAATCATTGGCCATTAACGAATTGCCGATTGAAATCGAAACCTTAACCAAAACTGATCGGTATAACGAATACATCATGACCGGTTTGCGGACCATTTGGGGTGTTTCTTTAGACAGAATCGAAAATGAATTCGGCACCAACTATCTTCATTATTTACAACAACAAGCCGCCAAATACCTGGAAGACCATTTACTTTTTGTAGATGACAATATTCTACGAACCACCAAAAAAGGGAAGTTTTTAAGTGATGGCATAGCGAGTGATTTGTTTTTGTTAAATTTGGAATAAATCTTTGCGCCCTTTGCGGTTAAAACTCATGAAAGCGACTATAAACCATCACCAAATCGACTTATCTAAACCCATTGATATTTCTATTCCGTTGACCAATACCGAAGACAATCCTATCGCGTGGTATATTGAAAAGCCCGTGATAGAACCGGTGAAATTCGGCAATTGGGTTGGAAAAGTATCAGAGGGCAGTTCGACCAACTTCAACAATATCTTTTTTAATCCGCACGGACACGGCACACATACTGAATGTCTCGGACATATCACCAAAGCGTTTTTCAGTATTAATCAATGTTTGAAGCGGTTTTTCTTTTCGGCGGAGCTGATTTCGGTTACGCCCGAGCAAGTGGTAGACGATTGCATCATCACCAAGTTCCAAATTGCCACAGCCTTAAACGGAAAAACGCCCGAAGCACTCATTATTCGCACCTTGCCAAACGGCGAAAGCAAAAAGCACAAAAACTATTCGCATACCAATCCGCCGTACTTATCAGAAGACGCGGCCATTTTTATACGGGAAATCGGAATCCAACATTTGTTGATTGATCTGCCCAGCGTGGACAGGGAAGAAGACGAAGGTCGATTAGTAGCCCACAAAGCCTTTTGGAATGTAAAAGATGTCAACCATCTTAATCCCGACGCCCGTTTGGATTGCACTATTACCGAAATGATTTATGTAAGCGATGAAGTGCAAGACGGTAGTTATATGTTGAACCTGCAAATTGCTTCGTTTGAAAATGATGCTTCACCAAGTAAACCAATATTGTTTAAGTTGGAAGACTGATGATGTTCGGGTTCAGAATACAATCTACAATCACAAATTGTTAATCTACAATCTTCAATCAGTATGAACATTCAACAACTATATGAATTCTGTCTTTCCAAAAAAGGAGTAACCGAACATTTTCCGTTTGATGAAGATACATTGGTGTTTAAAGTCGGCGGCAAAATGTTTTGCTTGACGTCTTTAAAAGAGTGGGAAAACAATACGCCATCGCTCAATTTAAAATGCGATCCGGAACGTGCAGAAACACTTCGTGCCGAATACGATGCCATCAATCCGGGTTATCACATGAGCAAAATCCATTGGAATACCATTGCGTTTCACAGTGATGTTTCCGATAAAATGATGTGTGAACTCATCAATCATTCTTACGATTTGGTTTTCAAAAGTTTGACCAAAAAAAGTCAAAACGAAATTCTTCAAAACGAGAATTAGGCATTACTTTTGCAAAGCGATTGCAATACAAAACATAAGAAACTTTTTTACCATGTTAGATAATTTAAAAAAAATATTAAACGAAGACCAAGATCCTAAGGCGATAGAGAAAATCACGGCTAAATTGGATAATCTTTTGATGAGCAATGAAGAAGTAGGATACATTGCTGTACAGAAAAAACCGGCGGTAAATATGTTTCCCGACAGTATAGTGGTAACCAACAAAAGAATTATCCTTTGCAAACCTAAAAACTTAGGCTTGTCGATGGAATTTATCGATTATGATTGGGACGACATTGAAGCCAGCTTTGTCAAAGAAGGTATTTTGGGTGCCGATTTTACGTTTACTACCAAATCCGATTTAACGCATACCGTAGATTATTTGCCTAAAAACCAGGCGCGAAAACTCTACACTTTCGCCAAAGAACAATTGGATTTGTTGAAAAATCCACAGATGCCACCAGTTGTTCAAGAACAACCTAAAGTGGAAGAGGTAATAGAAACGCCAATCGCAACCGTTGAAGTAGTGGAAGAAGTAGCCACTGAAGAAGTAACCGACTTTGCCGAAATTATTCCGGTAGCGCAATCCGGTTACCGCGATGAAAAACAGTTTCCGGACGATCGTTCCGGTTTGGCCGAATTGTCGCAAGA
>JBEBBH010000088.1:0-4435 GCA_041158485.1 Bacteroidota bacterium
CGGTGTTTACACCATCACAAGAACTTGGGTTGCTACAGATGCATGTGGTAACTTATCACAAACGTATACACAATACGTATATGTAACTCAAGTGGATGAAGTAATCCAACTTAACGCTGTAGGTTGTAATGCTGCTGAATTTGATACTATCGACTTGAACTCATTATTACCACAAGGTACAACAGGAGGTCAATGGGTTGATGTTAACAGTGTTGGCGGATTGACAGGAAGCATTTTCAATGCTTGGCAATTGCCTTTAGGTGTACATACTTACAGTTATACTATCAACGATGGCGGATGTCCTAGAAGATACGATGTGTTGATCAATGTTAATGATGATTGTGCTGTATTAGCGTGTCAAAATATCGTTATTCACAATGCATTCAGTCCGAATGGAGATACCTTTAACGAATACTTTAATATTGAAAACATCGAAGATGTAGCGTGTTATCCAACTAACAATGTTCAAATTTACAACCGTTGGGGAGTATTAGTTTATGAAACTAAAAACTATGACAACAATACTCGTAGATTTGAAGGAATTTCAGAAGGTCGAGCTACTGTAAGTAAATCTGAAGAATTACCAACAGGAACTTATTTCTACATCATAGAATGGACTACCTCTACCGGAGAAAGAATTGTTAAAGACGGATATTTATACTTAACCAGATAAACCTACTAACTCCTGAGGGTGTAAAAACCCTCAGGATAAATTAAGAAAATATGAGAACAAAAATTTTAATTTTCGCTTTGATGTTAACGTGTTATACTGGTTTTGCACAGCAGGACGCTCAGTACACCCAGTACATGTATAACACCATCAATATTAATCCGGCATATGCAGGATCAAGAGGAGTTATGAGTATTTTCGGCTTACACCGTACCCAATGGGTTGGTTTAGACGGAGCGCCAACCACAAACGCCTTTTCAATTAACACCCCTATCAACAATAGTAATTTAGGAGTAGGTGTTTCATTTGTAAACGATAAAATCGGACCAACCAGTGATAACACTATTTCAGCTGATTTATCCTATACCATTCAAACTTCAGAAGAATTCAAATTGTCTTTCGGGATTAAAGCTTCAGGAAATTTATTCAATTTAGATGTTAATCGATTGAACCCTGCAGATGCCAACGACCCTAACTTGCAAAATTTTGACAATGAGTTTTCGCCGAACTTTGGTGCCGGTATCTACTTACACTCTGATAAAATGTACTTCGGTTTATCTGTACCTAACTTTTTACAAGACTCTAAGTACAATGACAACGAAGTAGCTGTATTCCAAGAAAGAATGAACTTCTATGCTATCGGAGGTTATGTATTTGACATTTCACCATCGGTTAAATTTAAACCTGCTTTCTTAACAAAAATGGTTACCGGTTCCCCTTTACAAGTAGATGCTTCTGCCAACTTCTTGTTTTTCGACAAGTTAATGTTAGGAGCGGCATACCGTTGGGACGCTGCCATAAGTGCATTGGCAGGTTTCCAAGTAACTGACGGATTATTTATCGGATACAGTTACGATCGTGAAACCACTGAGTTAAGAAATTACAACTCCGGTTCACATGAGGTATTCTTACGCTTTGAGTTATTCAATAAAGTAAGTAAATTGGTATCACCTAGATTCTTCTAATAACAACGATTATGAAAAACAAAATTATATACTTAGTACTATTGACTTTCGCAGCTGTGAACAGTTATGCGCAAGTTGGGAAAAAAGAAGTAAAGGGTAATAAGGAGTATGACAAATACGCTTATATTGATGCCATTAAAACTTATGAGCGTATCTATGAAAAAGGATTCAAATCGCCGGATATGTTACTTAAAATCGGTAATGCTTACTATTTTAACGCCGAATTAGAAAAGGCGAAAAAATGGTACGACGAACTGTATGCCAGTAACCCCGAACAAGAAGCTGAATTCTATTATCGCTATGCCCAAACATTGAGAACTGCAAAAGATTACGCTAAGGCTGATGCTATGATGGCTAAATTTGGAGAAAAAAGCGGTAATGACAGTAGAGAAGAAATCTTCAACAAAAACAAAAACTATTTAGAAGTTATCAAAAAGAACTCCGGACGTTACAAAATTGAAAATGCCGGAATCAACTCTAAATATTCTGACTACGGACCGGCTTATATGGGCGATAAAGTAATTTTTACTTCTGCACGTGATACCGGAAACTTCTCTAAAAGAATTCACACTTGGACCGGACAGTACTTTACCAACTTGTACAGTTCTGCCTTAAGTGAAGACGGTTCTTTGAGCGGTGTGGATAAATTTGGTAAAAAAATCAACACCAAATACCACGAAGATACTCCAACCTTTACCAAAGACGGAAAAACGGTATACTTCACTCGTAACAACTATTTAGACGGAAGAGGTTTTGATGCCAACGAAGTAACTTTACTTAAAATCTACAGAGCTAACTTAGATGCTGAAGGAAAATGGATCAACATCACAGCTTTACCATTCAACAGTGATGCTTACCAAGCGGCTCACCCTGCCCTATCTCCGGATGAAAAAACATTATACTTTGCTTCTGATATGCCGGGAACTCATGGTTTATCTGACTTATTCAGAGTTAAAATTAATGATGACGGTAGTTTCGGAACACCTGAAAACTTAGGAAACACTATCAATACAGAAGGAAGAGAAACCTATCCTTTCATTTCTGATGACAATGAGTTGTATTTCGCATCTGACGGTCAACCGGGCTTGGGTGGATTGGATATTTTTGTAACTCGTATTCCAAGTGATAACGGCAAATTTAAAGCACCTTTAAACATTGGTGAAGAAGGAAACAGTCCAAAAGACGACTTCGGATTCATCATCAACACCAAAACCAAAAGAGGTTTCTTAAGCTCTAACCGTGATGGCGGTCAAGGAAGCGATGATATCTATAAATTCTTAGAAACAAAAGCTATCTTCTGCGATCAAATCTTATACGGAGTGGTAACTGACGAAGATACTAAAGTTGCCATCCCTAATGCCAAATTGGTATTGATGGATGAGAAATTCAATAAAGTTAAAGAAACTGTTTCTGATGCTCAAGGTAAATACGAATTCACCGAAGTGGAATGTGGTAAAAAATACTATGTAAACACTTCTGTTGAAGACTACGAAACCAAAGAACCGGCTGTAATCATTGGATCAGAAACCGGAAAAACCGAACTAAACATCGAGTTGAAAACCAAAACTTGTCGTGTTAAAATTGGTGATGACTTAGCCGATTGTTTCAAAATCAACATTATTTACTTCGACTTAGACAAATGGAATATTCGCCCGGATGCCGCAGTTGACTTAGCTAAATTATTAGATGTATTGAACCAAAACCCATCCATGAAAATCAACATTCGTTCACATACTGATAGTCGTGCTTCTAATGCTTACAACAAAAAATTGTCTGAAAGAAGAGCCAAATCTACCAAAGATTGGTTGGTTAAAAACGGTATCGCTGCCGATCGTTTGACTTCAGAAGGCTTAGGTGAAACCGAATTGGTTAACAAATGTGCCGATGGCGTTCCATGTAGCGAAGAAGATCATCAGTTAAACAGAAGAAGTGAATTCATTATCATTAGTCTGTAAACAATATAACATCACTTATCAAAAGCACCCTTTCCGGGTGCTTTTTTTTATCTTTGCCTAATGAAGATTACCAAACTATTCAAAGACTTTTTTGAAAGCGAAAGAGCCGGCGGATTTGTACTAATTGCTTGTACAATACTTTCGTTGTTATTGACCAATTCTTTTTTAAGTGAAGATTATCTTCACTTATGGCATTACCAAATTGCAAATCATTCCGTCGAGCATTGGATTAACGATGGCTTAATGACCATCTTCTTTTTACTTATTGGTTTGGAATTGGAACGAGAAGTTTATGCCGGTGAATTGTCTAACCTCAAAAATGCCTTATTACCCATATTTGCGGCCATCGGCGGAATGTTGGTTCCGGCCGGTTTGTACTTGTTCCTAAACTACGGAACGGATACGCAATCGGGTGCGGGAATTCCAATGGCGACAGACATTGCTTTTGCATTAGGAATTCTTTCTATATTGGGCAACCGCGTTCCGGTGTCTTTGAAAGTGTTTTTAACAGCTTTGGCCGTGATAGACGACTTGGGTGCCATCTTGATTATTGCGTTGTTTTATTCGAAAGGATTGGTTTGGATTAACCTTTTCATTGCGCTGGGCATATTTGCGTTTCTTTTGGTTTTAAACCGACTTAAAGTCAGAAACTTAATTCCATACTTAGTCAGCGGCGTGGTAATGTGGTATTTCATGCTGAATTCGGGCGTACATGCAACCATTACCGGCGTACTGTTGGCCTTTGCTATTCCTTTTGGTAATGGCGATAAAAAGTCGACTTCCTACATCCTTCAACACTTTTTACACAAACCGGTAGCCTTTTTCATTTTGCCTTTATTTGCTTT
>JBEBBH010000089.1:0-3351 GCA_041158485.1 Bacteroidota bacterium
ACCGTATCTTCTTCTTTGTAAACCGAATTCGATTTTACGGCTTCCGCTACCGAACGACGCAATTTCCACAACGCATTTTTTTGGTCTTCAGTGTCGGCAAACAAGACTTCGTCGATTTCAAATTGCTCCACTACCGTCATGATTTTTTCGGCTTCCAGCATCAAAATTTCCGGATAATTGCCATCGACTTCAATCAGCAAATGCGCCTGAACATTGTCGTTAACACTAACATTGATATTATCATTGTATTTTAATGTCCAATCGATGGCATCGCGTTCCATAAATTCTAAAGCACTCGGCACTATGCCCGCTCTGAAAATAGCCGAAACGGCTTCACAAGCTTCATGGGCTTTGTAAAACGGAACCAACATCAACACATTATGACTGTTTTGAGGCAAAAGTTTCAACACAGCTTTAGTGATAACGCCCAAAGTACCTTCGCTGCCTACCATGAGTTGCGTTAGGTTATAACCGGTAGAGTTTTTCAAGGTATTGGCGCCGGTCCAAATGATTTCGCCATTAGGTAAAACAACCTCTAAATTCAACACATAATCTTTGGTCACGCCATACTTCACCGCTCGAGCGCCACCGGAATTTTCGGCGATGTTACCACCTATCCAACAACTGCCCATACTGCTCGGGTCGACCGGATAAAACAAGCCCTTCTCGGCCACAGCTTCTCGCAATACTTGGGTAATTACGGCTGGTTCAACGGTGACTTGCAGATTTAACTCATCAATATCAATGATTTTGTTGAGACGTTCGGTCGACAAGCCGATGCCTTCGTAAATACTCAAAGCACCGCCGCTTAAACCGGTTCTCGCACCTATGGGCGTGGTGGGAATTTTGTAATCGTTGGCTACTTTAAGTACCGCTGCAATTTCCTGCGCATTGGCAGGTTTTACAACCACATTAGGTGGAAAAACATAATCTTCGGTTTCGTCGTGACCATAATGGTTACGGGTTTCGATATCGGTAAAAATATAGTTCTCGCCTACTATGGCGGTGAGTTTCTGAATAATTTCGGGTTGAAGTGACATGGTAAAAAATTGAGAAGTAAATATAATTTATTTCACAGAGATACACAAAGAAGTAAAGAGATTCACAGAGAAATCAATGCGCCTTTTTGCTTTTCAGATTAGGTAGAAAATAACAGATAATACCAATCAGAGGCAAGAAAGAACACACATGATAGACGTATTGAATAGAAGTGGCATCGGCCAAATTACCCAATAGCGCCGAGCCTAAAGCGCCCATACCAAAAGCAAAACCATAAAACAAGCCCGAAATCATGCCCAACTTTTTAGGCAACAATTCTTGTGCATACACCAAAATGGCCGGGAAAGCCGAGGAAATGATAATACCGATAACGATCATCAACACATCGGTCCAGAACAAATTCACGTAAGGCAGCAACAAGGCAAACGGTGCGGCGCCAAAAACAGAGAGCCAAATCACGTATTTGCGTCCGATTTTATCACCTAACGGACCACCCAAAATAGTGCCGACAGCATACGCTATCAGATAAATAAACATGTGGTATTGGGCTTCTTTGATGGACAAATGAAACTTATCAATGATGTAGAAAGTATAATAAGAGGATAAGCTTGCTGAGTAGAAGAATTTTGAAAAAATAACGATTAACAAGATTGCAATAGCCCATTTTACATTACTTTTTGACAAGCGTTGGAAATCGGCAAAAACTACTTTTTTGGGTTTTCTATATATCAAATGATTACGGTACCAAAAAGCAATTTTACTGATAATGGCCAAACCTATTACGGCAGCAATGATAAACCATAATATATAAACTTGACCGTTTGGAACTACTATTAAGGCTACGATTAAAGGTCCTAGAGCCGTACCGAAATTCCCGCCAACCTGGAAAATAGATTGTGCCAAACCTCGTTTCCCGCCAGAGGCTAAGTTAGAGATGCGCGCCGACTCAGGATGAAAAATTGACGAACCCGTACCAATTAAAACTACTGAGAGTAAAATCCAGTAAAAATTGTTGGCAAACGACAGTGAAACAATACCGGCTAAGGAAAACAACATCCCGTAAATTTGCGAAAAAGGTTTTGGATATTTGTCGGTGTAATAGCCTACTAAAGGTTGAAAAATTGAGGCCGAAAACTGAAACGCAAAAGTAATTAAACCGATTTGGGAAAAGGAAAGGTTGTACTTTTCTTTTAAAATGGGATAAACCGACGGAATGATAGCCTGTATTAAATCGTTGAGCAAATGCGCAAAACTGATGGCAAATAAAATGGAGTAAACGGTTTTTTCAATAAAATCGTTCTTGTTTTTCTCCTTCGACAATGCTGTTTCGATTTCCATTTTTTGTTTTTAGCTACACAAAAATACTATATATCTCAATCATTAAAATAACATTTAGTAATTTTATCAAATCATTAAGAAAAGACTTTATAACCCTTTTTAATTGGAAAAGAACCCAAAAAAAACAGCCTTACACGAGAAAGACGGCATTCCACAGCCGGAAAGTATCAGTGCTTCGGCTATGGCTAAGGTTTTGACGCGTCGCAAAGTACAACCCAGTGCAGCAGAATTGGTGAACGGTATTTTGGCCGGAGATATTTCGGCTTTGAGTCGCGCCATCACCTTGGTGGAAAGTACTAATCCGTCTCATTTAGCCAAAGCCAACGACATCATTTCGGCTTGTTTACCACACGCTAATCAATCGGTTCGCATTGGCATTACCGGAGTTCCGGGTGTTGGAAAGAGTACTTTTATTGAAGCATTTGGTAAATACCTCACCGGTTTAGGAAAAAAAGTGGCTGTTTTGGCTGTCGACCCGAGCAGTTCTATTTCGCACGGCAGTATTTTGGGCGATAAAACCCGTATGGAAGAATTGGTTAAAGATCCGAATGCCTTTATTCGACCGAGTGCTTCGGGCGAGACTTTAGGCGGTGTGGCGAGAAAAACGCGAGAAACCATCATACTATGCGAAGCCGCCGGGTTTGACACCATTATCATCGAAACGGTTGGTGTTGGACAAAGTGAAACCGCAGTACACAGCATGGTTGATTTCTTTTTACTACTTAAAATTGCCGGTGCCGGCGATGAATTGCAAGGTATCAAACGTGGTATTATGGAAATGGCGGATGCTATCGTAATTAATAAAGCCGATGGCGATAATATTGCTAAGGCAAAATTAGCTAAAACCGAATTCAACAGAGCCTTGCATTTGTTTCCGGCCAAACGTTCCGGTTGGGTTCCGAAAGTGACCACTTGCAGTGCCTATGAAAAAACGGGGATTGACGAGGTTTGGCAATTGATTTCCTCCTATTTCGAGTTGGTCAAAGCCAATCACTATTTTGAAGAAAAACGCCA
>JBEBBH010000090.1:0-5920 GCA_041158485.1 Bacteroidota bacterium
ACGCCATCAACAGCACAAAAGCCACCACTAACAAACTGATTTTTCTCATCTCTTTATCTTATAATCTGTAGCCAAGACCAAACTCCAAGGCTTCCGCCAAAAACAAATGGGTTTTGATGGTAAATCCGCCAAAAAACTTATCGGTAAAATAATATTTAATCCCAACCCTGTCGTAAATTGGAATGTCCTTTTTAAACGGCTGGTAGGCATAATAACCCACTTGCGCCTCTAAAGAAATGCGATTAATGAGCAACTCATGCCCCACAAAAATCCCGATTCGCTTATAATCGGTATTAGCGCTGATGTTTTCATCGGGATAGGCCACCGAATAATATTTGATGTATTCCTGAATAGATTTGGTCAAAAACAACTCAGTTCCCAACTGCAATGCCGACTTTCGGTTGATACGCTTATCGGCATAAAAACTAATGTGATAAAACGGAAACTGTCCGCTGTTAATGATCGGATTTTCATTAATCCCGCTACGCAACACAAAGTTGTAATGAATCGGTTGCTTGTAAGATTTCGCCACTGTAGTCGTATCGAGTTTGCGGGCAAAATTTTCCGAAAAATTATAATTCAAACCCACATTCAACACATACGTATTGATACCGCTATTGGGCGATTTCACCCTGCCGTTAGAATAATGTGTAAATAAAATCCCAGCGTGAAAACCAATGTTTTTAAACAAGTTCTGGTTATCGTAAGCCAAGCCAATATTGGTATTGCCCATAAACTTACTCCCGAAAGCCTTGTTTTTACTGTTCTCTACTTTGTCATACGGATTTGTGGTAAACGCAATACCTTGGGAAAGCTTGAGTTGTAAATGACGTTTCCAAAAATAAAAATTGTAAAGCGCTCCAACAGCGTAGTTTTGTCCGAGCGGTCGACTGTTAAAATCTTGATACAAAAAGTAAGCACCGTAATCGGGAAAGTTGTAGGCTTGGTGCCATTCTTTTGAACCATCGGTTCGGTTTACTAAGGAAACCATCAATCCTTGCGGATGGCCGTTAACCAAATGGTACATGTCCTCGGTATGCGGTAAAGCATTGCCTCGTAAAATAGAAGCTTCGACTGATAAAGCGTTCGTGTTTTGCCCAAAGCCTACGAAAGAACACAGGAAAAACAACAGGTAAATTTTTCTCATCCTGAAATTTAAAACGGACAAATATAAGCGAATATCGCCGAGATAAAACACCTCAACACTATTTCTTGTACTGAAAATCAGCAGCGAAAGGCTCGGGATTTTTTGCTGGCCTTTTTCCCGTCTCGTCCTAAGACGAGAGGGCTAAACGGGAATGGTCTTTTGTAAAATCCGGTTAAAAAACAGTTTGAGCAATGGCTTTGATATTCTCTGCTTTCCCCATCGAATAATAATGCAATACGGGAATGCCGGCCGCTACCAATTCTTTACTTTGCGCTACACACCATTCAATCCCTATTTGTTTGACTTCATCATTATCCTTGGCTTTGACCACGGCCATGATTAAATCGTCGGGCAATTCCAAACTAAAGCGATGCGGAATCAAATTCAATTGCTTCTTAGTTGCAATCGGTTTCAGTCCCGGAATAATCGGCACCGTAATCCCGGCAGCGCGGCATTTATCCACAAAATCAAAGAATTTTTTATTGTCGAAAAACATCTGCGTAATAATGTAATCAGCACCGTTCTTGATTTTTTGTTTTAGGAAATGGATGTCGCTGTCCAAACTCGGCGCTTCCATGTGTTTTTCAGGATAACCCGCAACACCAATGCAAAAGTTCGTTTTGGCCGAATTCTTCAAATCTTCATCCAAATAAATACCATTGTTCAAATTGCTGATTTGCGTCACCAATTCACTGGCATACGCATTGCCTTCTTTCTCCGGATGAAAATAAGTTTCGGTTTTCAAGGCATCGCCGCGCAATGCTACCACATTGTCGATTCCCAAGAAATCCAAGTCAATCAACAAGTTTTCAGTATCTTCTTTGGTAAAACCGCCACACAAGATATGCGGAATCGCATCTACATTGTATTTGTTCTGAATTCCGGCGCAAATCCCAACGGTTCCGGGACGTTTCTTCACAATTTTCTTTTGCAACAAACCGTTCGGCAATTCTTTGTATTCGTATTCCTCACGATGGTACGTTACATCAATAAACGGTGGATTGAATTCCATTAACGGATCAATGCTGTCAAAAATCGACTGGATATTCTGCCCTTTCAAAGGCGGTAAAATCTCAAATGAGAATAAAGGTTTACCGTTAGCGTTTTCAATATGTTGGGTTACTTTCATGTCTGTTGTCTGTTATCAGTTATCTGTTAAAAATCTGAAATCAAAAATCGTTAATCATCAATCTGCAATATTCGGACTTAACCATTTCGCGGCTACTTCTGTTGCAATGCCTCTTCTTTTGGCGTAATCAATTACTTGGTCTTCTTTAATTTTTCCGAGTCCGAAATACTTGCTCTGCGGATGGGCAAAATAATAGCCCGAAACCGAGGCTGCCGGCCACATGGCCATGCTTTCCGTCAGTTTTACGCCTATGGCTTCTTCCACTTGCAATAGTTTCCAAATCGTAGGTTTTTCCAGGTGATCAGGACACGCAGGATATCCCGGTGCCGGACGAATACCTTTGTACTCCTCGTTAATCAACTCTTGATTGGACAAATTTTCATCGGAAGCATAACCCCAAATTTCCTGGCGGACTTTCAAGTGTAAATATTCGGCAAAGGCTTCTGCCAATCTATCGCCTAAGGCTTTCACCAAAATCGAGTTGTAATCGTCCAATTGCTTTTCAAACTCCGCTGCTTTTTCATCCACCCCAAAACCGGTCGTAACACAAAAACAACCGATGTAATCTTGCTTCCCTGAATCTTTTGGCGCTATAAAATCGGCTAACGCGATATTTGGCGCACCGGCGGTTTTTTGGGATTGTTGGCGTAACGTTAAAAAGGTTACAAGTTGCGAGTTGCGGGTTTCGGTTTCTTCGTAAACTGAAATATCATCATCATTTATGGTATTGGCAGGGAAAATACCCAGAATTCCTTTGGCGGTAAACCATTTCTCAGTTACGATTTGGTGCAACATTTTTTGCGCATCGGTAAACAAAGCCGAAGCTTGCTCGCCAACTATATCGTCTTTCAAAATCGCCGGATATTTTCCGTACAATTCCCACGATTGGAAAAAGGGTGTCCAATCGATAAAGTCAACCAAATCAGCCAATGCCACCTCAACGGTTTTGGTGCCGATAAAGTTGGGTTTTGCCGGAGTGAAATTGTCCCAATCGAGTTGTAATTTATTTTTTCTGGCGTCTTCAATTGACAGGTAATTTTTATCTCGACTGCGACTCAAATAACCTTCGCGCAATTGGTCATATTCGGAACGCACTGCTTGCACGTAGCTGTCTTTGGTTTCCGGCTGCAACAAATTACTCGCCACCGTTACCGCACGCGACGCATCATTAACGTGTACTACAGTCGATTGGTATTCCGGAGCAATTTTCACCGCCGTGTGTGCTCGTGAAGTTGTAGCACCGCCAATCATAATCGGAATTTTGATATTGAGCTTATCCATTTCTTTGGCCAAATACACCATTTCATCTAACGAAGGTGTAATCAATCCGCTCAAACCAATGATATCTACGTTTTCTTTAACAGCCGTTTCAATAATTTTTTCCGGCGGCACCATAACCCCTAAATCAATGATTTCAAAGTTGTTGCAGGCCAATACCACTGAAACAATATTTTTTCCGATATCGTGTACATCACCTTTCACGGTAGCCATCAATACCTTTCCGGCCGAAGATGATTTTCCGTCTTTGGATGCTTCTATATAAGGCAACAAATACGCCACAGCTTTCTTCATCACACGGGCTGATTTAACCACTTGCGGTAAGAACATTTTTCCGCTACCGAACAAATCGCCAACAACATTCATCCCTGCCATCAAATTAATTTCGATGACTTCAATGGGTTTTTCTGCCGAAAGACGAGCTTCTTCTACATCTATTTCTATAAATTCGTCGATTCCTTTCACTAAGGAATGGGTCAATCTTTCTTGAACCGAACCGTTACGCCATTCTTGAATGGCCTTTTCATTAGTTTTAAAATCGCCTTTAAAACTTTCGGCTAAATCCAGTAATCGTTCCGTCGCTTCTTCTCTTCTGTTCAACAATACATCTTCGACATGTTCCAACAAAATTGGATCGATTTCGTCGTAAATCTCCAACATTTCGGGATTCACGATACCCATGGTCATACCGTGTTTAATGGCGTGGTACAAGAAAGCCGAGTGCATGGCTTCTCTTACTTTATCGTTCCCGCGAAAGGAAAAGGATACATTACTCACACCGCCTGAAACACCGGCATAAGGTAAGTTTTCGCGTATCCATTTGGTGGCTTTGAAAAAGTCCAGCGCATTCAGCTTATGCTCTTCCATACCCGTGGCGACCGGAAAAATATTCGGATCAAAAATGATATCTTCCGCTGGAAAATGCACTTCGTTGACTAAAATATCGTAGCTTCTTTTACAAATTTCGATACGTCTTTGGTAGGTATCGGCTTGACCATCTTCATCAAAAGCCATGACAATGACAGCTGCACCGTATCTTTTGATGAGTTTAGCGTGATGAATAAAAGCTTCTTTGCCTTCTTTTAAGGAGATGGAATTCACAACGCCTTTCCCTTGGATGACTTTCAAACCGGCTTCGATGATTTCCCATTTCGAGCTGTCGATCATAACCGGAACGCGAGCAATATCGGGTTCGGCAGCAATCAGATTCAGGAATTTGGTCATGGCATACACCCCATCGAGCATGCCTTCATCCATATTGACATCGATGATTTGCGCACCGCCTTCAACTTGGGCGCGGGCAATATCTAGCGCCTCTTCATATTTTTCTTCTTTAATCAAACGCAGGAATTTACGCGAACCGGTTACATTGGTGCGCTCGCCTACATTAATGAAGTTACTTTCCGGGGTAACTATTAACGGTTCTAAACCGGATAGTTTTAAATATTTTGTTTCTGCCATTTTTGTTTTTACAACGAATTACACCAATTTTCACAAATTTAATTAGTGGAAATTTGTGAAATTCGTGGTTGCTTTTTATTATGCGTTTACTAAAATAGTTCTCGGTTTATACTCTGCGGCAACCTCAGCAATGGCTTTGATATGGTCCGGCGTGGTACCGCAACAGCCACCTATGATGTTGACTAAATTATCTTGTAAATACTCGCGTATCAACGCTTGCATTTCGGTCGGAGTTTGATCGTATTGTCCAAATGCATTCGGCAAACCGGCGTTGGGATGGGCTGAAATATTGAGTGTTGTATTATGTGCTAATCTTTTTAAATACGGTTTTAACTGGTCGGCTCCGAGCGCGCAATTGAAACCAATACTCAACAAAGGAATATGCTGAATAGATATCAAAAAGGCTTCCACAGTTTGCCCTGAAAGCGTTCTTCCTGAAGCATCGGTTATGGTACCGGATACCATTACAGGCATATCTAAATTTCGTTCCTCTTTCACTTCTTCTATGGCAAATAAAGCCGCTTTGGCGTTGAGCGTATCAAAGATGGTTTCAACCAATAAAACATCACAACCGCCATCAATCAAAGCCTCTACTTGTTCTTTGTAAGCGATACGTAAATCGTCAAAAGTAACAGCACGAAAACCAGGATCGTTTACATCGGGCGACATCGAAGCCGTACGATTGGTTGGTCCGATAGAACCGGCTACAAAACGCGGTCGATCAGTAAATTCGTCTGCGACTTCACGAGCGATTTTAGCCGATTGGTAATTGAGTTCATACACCAAATCTTCCATATGGTAGTCGGCCATTCCGATAGTGGTTCCGGAAAACGTATTGGTTTCTACGATATCGGCGCCGGCTTGAAAATACAAACGGTGGACTTGTTTTACCGCTTCGGGTTGGG
>JBEBBH010000091.1:0-3806 GCA_041158485.1 Bacteroidota bacterium
AGTTGTTCTCCGAAAAACAATGGAAAGAAATGTGGACATCGCAAACCATCTTACCCATGAACAATCCGCATCCGTACAGTTCTAACTTCCGTTCCTACGGTTTGGGTTGGCGTTTGGAAGACATCAACGGCCATTTGCAAGTCTCTCACACCGGTGGTTTGGACGGTATTGTGACGCAAACCATCATGATTCCGGATGTAAAGTTAGGCATCATCGTTTTAACCAATCAACAAAACGGCGCAGCTTTTACCGTAATTTCGAATACTATAAAAGACAGTTATTTAGGTTTGCCGAAGTTTGATCACTTGGCGTATTTCGGACAAGAGCGCAGAGCCAAAGAAGACAATGCCGATAAAGTAACCGACGAGGTTTGGGCAGAAGTCAATCAAAATCTAAAGGCAAAAACCAAAATCGATTTCCGCAACTATACCGGAACTTTCAAAGACAATTGGTTTGGAGAAGTAACTATTTACGAACAAAAAGGGAAATGGTACTTCGCCTCCAAACGTTCTAAGCGATTGGTAGGTGAAATCTTCTGGCAAAAAGACCACAGTTTTGTGGTGAAATGGAACGTGAGAAGTTTCAATGCCGATGCGCACCTTTTCTTTGATGTAGATGCCGACGGTAAAGTTAATCACTTCAAAATGAAAGCCATTTCGCCTATGACGGATTTCAGTTATGACTTTCACGATTTGGATTTCAATAGGTTAAAATAGTGTCTGATTGAGTGTTAAAATTTCAAGATTTTAGTGCTTGGAATTTTCATGTTTTATTCCTATTTTTAGTGAATTGAAGACAAGGCTATGATTGAGATTGATTTAGAAGAAGAAAACAAGGCAATTGCCCGTGAATACAAAGAATTACTCCGCATCAGTTACCAAACACTGACGGATGCCGATAAAAAGCTGATTCGCAAAGCTTTTGACGTGGCTGTAGATGCCCACAAAGACCAACGACGCAAATCCGGTGAAGCCTATATTTTCCATCCGATTGGCGTGGCTAAAATTGTAGCTTCCGAAATTGGTTTGGGTGCCAGCAGTATAGCCGCAGCCTTAATGCACGATGTGGTAGAAGATACCGACGTGACAGTCCAAGATATCGAGCGCATGTTCAATCCGAAAATTGCCCACTTGGTAGAAGGATTGACCAAAATTGCGCAGGTCAAAAAAGACATGAACATTTCGATGCAAGCGGAAAACTTCCGTAAAATGTTGCTGACCTTAAACGATGACGTTCGGGTAATTCTAATCAAGATTGCCGATCGCTTGCACAATATGCAAACTATGGATTCCATGCCGGAATACAAACAAGTCAAAATTGCTTCGGAAACGCTTTATATTTATGCGCCACTCGCCCATCGATTGGGATTGTACAACATCAAGACCAAGCTGGAAGATTTGGGTTTAAAATACACCGAACCGGAAGTCTACCGTGATATTGTCAGCAAAATCAAAGAAACTAAAGAAGAACAAGACGCTTACATCGCCACGATATCGGACGTACTGAAAAAATCACTCAACGAAGAAGGTATCGAATACACCATTAAAGGCCGTCCGAAGTCTATTTATTCCATCCGCAGAAAAATGGCGGCTCAAAATGTAACTTTCGATGAAGTATACGATAAGTTTGCGTTGCGCATCATTTACAAATCTAATTTACACGACGAAAAGTTCTTGGCTTGGAAGATTTATTCCATCGTAACCGACCATTATCGTCCGAGTCCGAGTCGTTTGCGCGATTGGATTTCCCAACCCAAATCGACAGGTTACGAAGCTTTGCACATTACCGTTATGGGGCCGAAAGGCCGTTGGGTGGAAATTCAGGTACGCAGCGAGCGTATGGACGAAATTGCCGAAAAAGGTTACGCGGCACACTACAAATACAAACAATGCGCTACTGAAGAAAGCGGTTTGGACGTTTGGCTGAACTTGCTCAAAGAAGCTTTGGAAAGTTCGGAAACCAACGCGGTGGATTTTGTGGAAGATTTTAAAATGAATTTGTACGCCAAAGAAATCTTCGTGTTTACGCCGAAAGGAGAAATCAAATCGTTACCGAAAGGCGCTACTTCCCTAGATTTTGCCTTCAGTATCCACTCGGAAATCGGTATCAAAACCCGAGGCACGCGCGTCAACGGAAAATTGGTTCCGCTGAATCACGAACTCAAAAGCGGCGATCAAATTGAAGTGATTACGTCGGTGCATCAAAAACCAACGATTAACTGGTTGGACTATGTGACAACTTCTCGCGCCAAAAACAAAATACGAAACGTACTCAACGAAAACACCAAGAAAATCGCCGAAGACGGAAAAGAATTGCTGACCCGTAAACTGAAACATTTGAAGATTACTTTGAATGAAAGTGTGGTAAACGAATTGGTCAACTTTTTCAAACTCAAAACCAGCTTGGATTTGTTTTACCGCGTCGGTATCGGTTCGATTGAAAACCAACAGCTAAAAGACTTTGCCGCCCAAAAAAGCAATAGTTTGATGAACTTCTTCAAGAGTAAAATCAAACGTTCTCCAAGTTCAAATCCGGATGAAATCAACAAACAAGAATTGAGTAAAAACTACGATTTGTTGGTTTTCGGTACCGAACAAGACAAACTCGATTACAAATTAGCCAGTTGTTGTAACCCAATTCCCGGCGATGAAGTTTTCGGATTTATTACGATTAACGAAGGGATTAAAGTCCACAAAAAAGATTGTCCGAATGCTATTACACTGCAATCCAACTACGCCTATCGCATCATGCCTGCCAAGTGGATTGATTCGACCCAACAGGAATTCAAAGCCACACTCAAAATCACGGGTATGGACAGTTTAGGATTAACCAACGAACTGACCAAAGTCATCTCAAACAACATGCACGTAAACATTCAAAGTATATCGTTGAGTGGTGATGCCGGGATTTTTAACGGTCAAGTTTCGGTGATTGTACAAAACAACAACATACTGAAAAAGCTGATAGACAACATCAAAAAGATTGACGGCGTGGATAAAGTTACGCGAGTATATACCAATTAGGAAACCACTCGTTATCAACAACTCGTTTAAAACTTCAACTGAAGTTTTATCTGTTAAGCTTTTAAACTTTTAAACTAAAAACTATCTTTGCGCCATGACACAAATTGCATCCGATAATTTAAAAAATCAAGAGACCGTAAAAAATGTTTTTACGCTGTACTTGGAAAACAACGGACATCGTAAAACACCGGAGCGCTATGCGATTCTTCAGGAAATTTACGATAGCGAGGAACATTTTGATATCGAGAATTTGTACATCAAAATGAAAAACAAAAACTACCGTGTGTCGAGAGCAACCTTGTACAACACCATTGAGCTTTTGTTAGATTGTGGTCTGGTACGCAAACACCAGTTTGGTCAAAATCAGGCGCATTACGAGAAATCTTATTTCGACAAACAACACGACCACGTTATCATGACCGATACCGGCGAAGTGATTGAGTTTTGCGATCCGAGAATACAAACCATCAAACAAACCATTGAAGACATCTTCGGGATTGACATTCACAACCACTCGTTGTATTTTTACGCTACTAAAAAAACAACAACATAACCATAAACAATACAACTACAAACAACAAACACACAATGACTGTAGATTTACTACTCGGATTACAATGGGGCGATGAAGGAAAAGGAAAAATTGTCGATGTACTAACTTCAAAATACGACATTATTGCGCGATTCCAAGGCGGACCAAATGCCGGACACACTTTGGAATTTGATGGTATCAAACACGTTTTGAGAACCATTCCTTCAGGGATTTTCCACAGTAACAACATC
>JBEBBH010000092.1:0-2711 GCA_041158485.1 Bacteroidota bacterium
TTCATCTAAAGACTTTGACGAATTCGATTACATATACGTTATGGACAGTTCCAACTACGACAATGTGATTGAATTGGCCAAAAGCGATGCCCACAAAGCCAAAGTAGACATGATTCTCAATCATCTATTTCCCGGAGAAAATGTAGATGTCCCTGATCCGTATTACGGATTGCAAAACGGTTTCGATATGGTTTACGAAATGCTGGACGAAACTTGCTCCATTTTAGCCCAAAAGCTACAAGAAAAACACGCTTAACACTAGTCATCTTCTATAAACTAAGCCTTGTACACCCATGAAAACAGACAACCCAAAAGGAAAATTATATTTAATTCCAACCACTTTGGGCGAAAGCGATCCTATGGATGTATTGCCCCAAACTGTAAAAAGAGCGATTGACTTTATTGACCATTATATCGTTGAAAACGAAAAAACTGCCAGACGCTTTATTAAAGCCGTCAATGCGCAAAAAGTACAAGCCGAACTGAAAATTTCTTTACTCAACAAACACACAGAAGTTTCAGAACATATTGCGATGATTAAGCCTTGTTTAGAAGGTATCAATGTAGGTTTGATGAGCGAAGCAGGCTGTCCCGGGGTAGCCGATCCGGGCGCTGTGATTGTAAAAATAGCACACGAAAAAGGCATTCAGGTTGTTCCATTGGTAGGGCCGTCTTCCATCCTACTAGCCATGATGGCTTCGGGCATGAACGGACAAAGCTTTGCTTTTAACGGCTATTTACCTATTGATAAAAACGAAAAAAAATCGGCACTCAAAAACTTTGAAAAAATGTCGAGCGACAAAAATCAGTCGCAAATATTCATAGAAACACCCTATCGCAACAACAAGCTTTTAGAAGATATTCTTTCGGCTTTGCAACCCAACACCCATTTGTGTATTGCGGCAGACATCACCTTGCCGACTGAGTACATCAAAACACTACGCGTGGCCGACTGGAAAAAAACAAAGGTCGACCTGCATAACAGACCGACCATTTTTATAATTCATAAGTTGTAGCTTATTCTACTTGAGCATTTTTTATGGGTTGAATGGATTTAGTATCAAACCCGCCAAAATCGCGAATGTAAGTTCTGACTGAAGTACCGTAATCGTCTTTCATTTTACGCTCTCCGTTGGTATTCAAAAAACGTTTCACCGAACCGGTCCCGCCTAAATGTGCTGCCGCCAAAATTCCGGATTCCGTAATTTTAACACCATCAACCACTTTACCTTCAAAGTATTTGATATAATGTCTTAGTTCGTATTTGTTTTTGGAAAGCAAGGTCACGAATGCCTTTTCTTGAAGTTTCGGATTGTTCAAAAATCCTAAACTGTCGTGAATCCCAATAGATTTTAGGGTGCCAACACCAAATTGGTATTTTCCTAAATACCCAAGCGTATTAATTCTTCTGTATTTCCCTTGAGATTCTTTGTGTGCTATGGCTTCTTTGTAACCAATAAAATACCTTCCGGTATACGGCACTTTCAGATTGACATAATCTATTTTGTTTTGAGAAGGAAAAACATATTGCAGTTCTTCATTTTCATCAACACCGAAACTAGGGTTGATTTGGGAGTTGTAAGGTTTAAAACCTGAGCTTATAAAAGCTACTGTTAGTAGGATAGTTGAGTAAAAAATTCCTTTTTTGATCATTAATTGTTATTTCTCAAGCGCTGTCACCGACATGAAATTACCGGGGGCAAATATACAACTAATTTTATAAAATTGACTATCAACAAGTTAAACTACTCTAAAAGTAGACCAAATGCCATTTCGTTCCTCCTGAGCCCTTGATTTCAAACGTTGGAGCGGGAATCTTAATGGTATTGCAAATTGTTAAAATAGTCTTAAGGAAATGCGATTTGGTTTCGATTTTGGTCAAATCAAGGTCGAGACTGAGGTAAAATTGACGGTATCTTTGACTTTCGGGAAGGAAAATAGTATTAACCAAGGCATCATTACCTGTAATCATCCCTTCGGCACCGTAACCAACGGCTACATTCAACCATTTCGGCACTTTGCTTTTAGGCACAAAAGAATGCACATTAAACGACAACCAATAAGTCTGTCCGTTATAATCTTTCAAGATTTGCTCTTGAAGCGAACTACCCAAAACTTCCGGTCGAGCAGCGGCATAAGGCGTAGTATGAAAAGAGAATTTGGGAACAATTCGCTGTTCTTTCCACAGTAATTCTTGAGACACATACAATGCAGTACCGGATACATTGGCTACCACATCGCCCAAAGAAGCACCCCAATTGGCCGAATAGCCATCAAAAACCTCAACGGTGGTCAAAAAAGCCAATCCTAAAGTCGCCCCGTAAAGCAACTGCCTTTGCTGGTTGGCTCCGGTCCATTTCATAGCATTGGCACCAAAACTACCCAAATGATAAGCCGAAAACACATGACCGGCTTTGTCCATTTGCAACCATTCGGCATTGTCATTGATAAAATGAAAGTTGGATTTCGGATAATCGGCATACCATACTTGGTTCAAGCCAACTAAGGCAGCCGTTCCCAAAGAAGCCTCAGAAATTACCAGTGTTTTTAGCCGGCTTTTGTGTAATGTATCCGAGGGCTTCAAAAAGGTATTCAATCCTTTTTGTCCCCAAAGAAAGGAAGTACAACAAAGCCAACACAGTATGTGAAATTTGTGTTTCAAAAACTATCGCTTGGTACCTTGAGCATTTAACCAATCGGCATATTTTTTA
>JBEBBH010000093.1:0-2756 GCA_041158485.1 Bacteroidota bacterium
GAGAAAACGGTGCGGTGTTGTGTTTGGTTTGGAAGTTTTGAGTAAGTATTTTCATTTTTTCATTTATTTCGCTGTGCTCCATAGAGTGTGGCTAGCCTTGGGTCACAGAGTTTCACAGAGCATCTCAGAGATTCACAGAGTAATTCTTAGTGTAACTCTATTTTTTTCTCTGTGTATCTCTGTGTAATAATTTTATTTTTTCAATTCATCCGATGATTTGTTCACCGCTTCTTTCAGGCTTTCTTTGTAGAAAATGATTTTATCAAGTACGCATTTGTCGTGACTTCCGATGATTTGTGCGGCTAAGATACCCGCGTTTTTGGCACCGTTTAAAGCCACAGTTGCAACCGGAACACCGCCCGGCATTTGCAAAATAGACAAAACCGAATCCCAGCCGTCGATAGAATTGCTCGATTTTACGGGAACGCCAATCACCGGTAAAGGCGACATAGAAGCGACCATACCCGGCAAATGTGCAGCGCCGCCGGCTCCGGCAATAATCACCGAAATCCCGCGATGGTGGGCATTTTTACTGAATTCGAATAATTTTTCGGGTGTACGATGGGCCGATACGATATCAACTTCCGTTTCGATGTCAAATCCGTTTAGGATGTCGATGGCTTCCTGCATGACCGGAAGGTCACTTTTGCTTCCCATGATGATGGCTACTTTGCTCATTTTATATTTTTTTTGCCACGAATTACACTGATTAGCACCAATTAGATTCGTGCTAATTTGTGAAATTTGTGGCTATTTCATTTCACTTATTACTCTGATACTGTTTTTTACTTCTTCCGCAATTCGTCTGGCTTCGGTCATGTTTTCATTAACAATCGTTACGTGTCCCATTTTTCGGAACGGACGGGTTTCGCGTTTGCCGTAAATGTGTGGCGTTACGCCGTCAATGGCCATGATTTTTTCGATGTTTTGGTAAACCACTTGTCCCGAAAAACCTTCTTCGCCCACCAAATTTACCATAATTCCGGCCACTTTGCTATCGGTATTTCCTAAAGGTAAGTTTAAAATCGCACGCAAATGGTTTTCAAATTGAGAAGTATAACTCGCTTCTATGCTGTAATGACCCGAATTGTGTGGTCTTGGCGCGACTTCATTCACCAAAATGTCATCGGCTTCGGTTTGAAACATTTCCACGGCTAACAAACCAACGTGATTGAAGGCTTGGGAAACTTGTAAGGCTATATCGGTGGCTTTTTGGGCGACTTTCTCGTCGATGCGTGCCGGACAAATCACATATTCTACTTGGTTGGCTTCGGGATGGAATTCCATTTCCACAATAGGATAAGTTTTGACTTCACCTGAAACCGAACGCGCAACAATCACCGCCAATTCGTTTTTAAACGGCACCATTTGTTCGGCGATACATTCTACTTCGGGCAGATTGATTAAATCCAAGGTAGAGCGTACGATTTTTACACCATTACCGTCGTAGCCAAATTGGGCACATTTCCATACAAACGGCATCTCGACTTCGCTCGATGTGACGGCATCTTTTAGTGCCTTTAAGTCTACAAAGCGTTGGTGCGGCGAGGTTGGAATGTGATTATCGACATAAAAATCCTTTTGTCTGCCTTTGTTCTGAATGAGTCGCAATGTTTTGGGCGACGGAAAAACCGGTAAGCCTTCAGCTTCCAATTGATCTAAAGCATCCAAATTTACATTCTCAATTTCGATGGTTAATAAATCGACCAGTTTCCCAAATTGGTAAACGGTATCAAAATCCATCAAACTTCCTTTGTAAAAAGCATGAGCGCCGAAACGGCTTGGCGCTTCTTCGCTGGAGTCGAGGACATAGGTTTGGATGTCAAATTTTCGGCTTTCGGCCAATATCATTTTGCCTAATTGTCCGCCACCGAGGATACCGAGTTTAAAATCGGAGGAAAAGTAGTTCATTGTAGTTGTGTTTGCGCAAAGATAAGTAATCCGTAAAACTATCGCAATCGTTTTAAAAGGTCTTTAACGGCTGAGCGATAACCCGGTGTTTGGTTTACGAATTCACGGGATAGAATAAGTTTTAATTCGTCGTTTATCCAAGTATGTCTTTTGCCCAAAAAGTACAAAGCTCTCATACTGTACGCAGCATTCGCGGCTTTGTCGGTTTGTATCAGCCAGTCCAAACAAGCTTCGATAATTTGTTCTTCTTGGGTTGTGGTTAGCTTGAGGGTTTTGCTTTGGGCTAAAAACAAGCAAATTTTCGACAACGAACGAATAGCAGAATCCGAAGTGTAGTGTTTTAAGTTGTCGCAAAAATCATTAAGATGCGGTTGTATGAGCGCTAATCGTTCTTCAAAAACCAATTCCAAAATCCAACAAGCCTTATGGTGGTTTTTGTCTGCAGTGCTGTAACTGATTTGCAATAAATCCGGCAAATATTCGGGATGGTTAAAGATGAAATTCTTGTTATCATCTCGACTTTTCCGATGGGCTGTGCTGTTGGCTATGGTTTGGTAGTAAGTCGTGTCCATTTGGTAAATATATCTATTTTGCAAAAAAGTGTCAATACTTAGTCTTTAATACTTTATACTTCTTTAAATTTGCAGCTTATTTCAAAATCAACACAACATGATACACTTACACGATAAATCCTTTGAGCCATTTATTTCTTCAGAAGAAATTGATTTTGCCATTACCAATATGGCAAAGCAAATGGATGATGATTTTTTTGATGAAGTGCCTGTTTTTATTGGGGTTTTAAACGGCTCTTTTATGGTTTTGAGTGATTTGATGAAAAAATACCG
>JBEBBH010000094.1:0-8871 GCA_041158485.1 Bacteroidota bacterium
AAGTTAATTTATATCGTTTTTTTAACAATTTTCCTAACAGTAGGAAAGCACAAAACATATTCGCAAGATACTCCTCCAAAAAGCGGAAGCTTTCCGGCTAAAAACCAACCAGATAGCACCAAAGTAGTCTTAACAGAACTGACTAAGGTGATTGATTCCACTAAAAAAGACAGTGTCAAACCCAAAAAAGCTTTACTGGAAGATAAAATCAAAAGGAAAGCGGTAGATTACGAAAAAATCAATCAAAAAAAGAAGCAAATCACGCTATACAATCAAGCCGAAGTATACTACCAAGACATCGAATTGAAATCGGGTATCATTGTAATCGACTATGAAAAAGAGGAAGTGTATGCCGGAAGAATCAAAGACTCCACCGGAAAATACACCCAGTTACCGGTTTTCAAACAAGGAAGTAATGTAGTGGAACCGGATTCTATTCGATTCAATTTTAAAACCAAAAAAGCTTTGGTATGGAATTCCAGAACTGACCAAGGCGAATTCAAAGTAAAAGCTGCCATCACCAAAAAAGAGAACGACTCGGTTTACTTTATGAAAGGCGCGCGTTTTACCACTTCTAAAGACATCGAAAATCCGGAATACTATTTTCAAACCAACAAAGTGAAATTGGTGCCCGGCAAAAAAGTGGTGGTTGGTTTTACCAATATGGTCATTGCCGATGTACCAACGCCATTAGCTTTGCCTTTTGCTTTTTTTCCAATGACAGAAAAAGCGCGCTCAGGGATTATCATGCCAACTTATAACGACAGTAACACCAGAGGGTTTTCATTGCAAAACGGAGGCTATTATTTTGCGTTGAGCGATTATTACGATTTGGCGGTTTTAGGCGATTATTACACCAACGGAAGTTATGGCTTTCGATTTGAGTCTTCTTATGGGAAGCGCTACAAGTTTAACGGTAACGTGAATGTTCGATTTGAAAACCTCATCAACAGTGAAAGAGGTTATCCTGATTATGCCCGAAGCAACATCTACAACATCCAATGGTCACATTCTAAAGACAGTAAATCAAATCCGAATTCTCGATTTTCGGCTTCGGTTAACTTAGGAAGTAGTACTTATTTCCGTCAATCGTTGAACCAAATTAACGTAGGTTCGACTTTGAACAATACTTTAAGTTCATCCATTTCTTATTCTAAAACCTTCAATTCTGTTCCACAAGTGAATTTGTCGTTAACGGCAACGCACTCGCAAAACACCAATACAGAACAAATCAATATGACCTTGCCGACGCTGCAAATGAGTGTCGATCGTTTGTTCCCTTTTGCACCCAAAGAAGGGATAAAAAAAGGCTTTTTCAAGAACATCAATTTCCAGTACAATTTAAGAGGCGAAAACCGAATCAACACCACGGATTCTCTATTTTTCAAACCCGAAATGTTTAAAAATGCTTTGTTAGGTTTCCAGCACAGCATTCCACTCAGTACCAACTTTAAAGTTTTCAAACATTTCAGTGCTTCCACTTCAGTAAACTACAATGAAGTTTGGTATTTCAAAACCATTCAAAAGGAATTTGATGCGACACAAAATGCTGTAGTAAATAATGAAATTAGAGGCTTTGATGCCTTTAGAACGTATTCGTTTTCAGCCGGTCTTGGAACTACCATTTACGGTACTTTTAATTTTGGCGATAAGAAAAAAATCCAAGCTATTCGCCACGTGATGAGACCGAATATTTCTTATAGTTACACACCGAGTTTTTCAAAATACTACGATACTTACGATCCGGACGGTAGCGGTACAATGCTGAAACAATACACCCGTTTTGAAGGCGGAATTTTCGGTGCTCCGGGACAAAATATGTCCAATAATATCGGATTTACGTTGAGTAATACTTTTGAAGCAAAGGTAACCGACAAAGATTCGACCAAAACGGAACCGAAAAAAATAATGTTGTTGAACAACTTGAATTTTTCCACCAGTTATGACATCACCGCCGATTCATTGCGTTGGGCACCAATGCGCGTTAGTGGCGGAACCCAGATTTTGAAACAAAAAATGAACATTAACTTTGCGGCTACCTTAGATCCGTATGCTATCAACAATTCCGGCCAACGCATCAATACTTGGAATATTGACAATGGCGGCAGTTTGTTCCGAATGACCAGTGCCAACCTTACCATAAACTATGCTTTTGCCAGTTCCGATGGTGAAGGCGAAAAGAAAAACAAACAAGGCGAAAGAAACGGTGGTCGAGCGGACGATTTATTTGGCACCAACACCGATTTGAGTGACCGAAGGGACAGCCAATTTGACGACAGCGGTGACAATACAAATGCTGTATCCGAGTTCTTCAAATACAAACTGCCTTGGGATATGAACCTGGCTTATGCCCTAACCTATTCCAACAACCGCAGGGAACAAAAAATTACCGGAAACTCATTGATGGTTTCTATGAATACCGATTTAACCCCGAAATGGAAAATCGGAGTATCAACCGGTTACGACTTTGTACAAAAAGGTGTGACATTTACCCAATTCCGTTTTGAACGCGACTTGTTGAGTTGGCGAATGGATTTCAATTGGGTGCCATTTGGCGACAATGCGTACTGGGGATTCTTTATCGGAATCAAATCCGGTGTATTGAGCGATATCAAGTGGGACAAACGCTCGTTACCGGATAGAACGTTGAGATAATTTTAAATGATGAATTACGAATTATGAGTACAAAAAAAATAATCTATACCGACAAAGCGCCGGCTCCAATTGGCCCTTACAACCAAGCGGTTTTAGTGAACAATACTTTATATACTTCAGGACAGATTGCTTTAGATCCGAAAACCATGGAATTGGTTCTGGACGATATTGAAACCGAAACCAAACAAGTGATGGAAAACATGAAAGCCGTTTTAGCGGCAGCCGAAATGACTTTTGCTGATGTGGTGAAGACGACGATTTTCATTATGAATATGGGCGACTTTGCTCGAATTAATTCAGTTTACGGCAGTTATTTTGACGAAGCTACTGCGCCGGCCAGAGAAACGGTTCAAGTGGCTTGTTTGCCGAAAAATGTGAATGTTGAAATTTCAATGATTGCCATCAAATAGTAATAGAATACTTTTAGATACAAAAAATCCTTTGCGCTAAACAAAGGATTTTTTTATTACTTCACCTCATCTAATCCTAACAATAATAACTGAGCAGTGGCTTCGTTAGTGGCTAGCGGCACATTGTGTACATCACAAATCCGGATAAGCATATTAATATCCGGTTCGTGCGGATGGCTCGAATTAGGATCTTTAAAGAATAAGACCATTTTGGTTTTACCTTCTGCTACACGAGCTGCTATTTGGGCATCACCGCCTAAAGGTCCGGACAGCATTTTTCTGACTTTAATACCAACTGCTTCTACTTTACTGCCGGTAGTTCCGGTAGCGATGAGTTTGATATTCTCTTTCTCCAGTATGTGCTTGTTTTTATTGATGAACTGCACCATATCAGCCTTTTTGCCGTCGTGTGCTATAATGGCAATTTCCATAGTATAGATTTTTAGTAAAAATAAAAAATCCCGACGAATCGGGACTTTAAAATGATTATTTATTCAGAATGTGATAAGCAATCAAGCCGTCAATCGGGCGACGCAACACATTGCCTAATTGTATGCCGTAACTGTTGAGTACTTGCTCCAATTCGTCTTTCAAATAAAACGCAATCGAACCTACAAAATGCACCGGTACTTTGGTACAATTGTCAAACTGCATGATGTAATTCTCCACAAAATCAGTCATTTCGGCTTTGATGAAGTTTTGACAGAACTCGGTGTCTTTGTGTTTGATTAAAAACTTTGCGAAAGTTGCTAAATACGCATTCGGATTTGGCTCTTTGTACAAATTAGCCTTGATGTAATCCGGATCAACGTTATATTCTTCTTCAAATTCCTTGGCTAAATCGGCCGGCATTTTTCCGAAGTAATACCCGCGAATCAAATGGCGTCCGAAGCGATTTCCGGAGCAATCATCCATCGCAATATAGCCTAAGGATTGTACTTTTTGGTGTAGCACTTTACCGTCAAAATAACTGCAATTGGAACCGGTTCCTAAAATACAAACAATCGCTTCTTCGTCTTTAGGCGTAGTGGCATAGACTGCCGCATAGGTATCTTCGTGTACAGAGACCACTGCATTGGAAAAATATTTTTGAAAAACATCGGTCAAAAAGTTTTTCATTCTATCGGTACCGCAACCGGCGCCGTAAAAGAACAAATGCGTGGCTTTGTCCTTGTTGTGTTCGATATCGAATTTATCGTTTAGGCGATGGATAATTTCTTCTTCGTTTAATACTTCCGGATTTAATCCTAAAGATTGGGTCGTAAAAAGTACTTTTCCGCTATCGTCTATGGCAATCCAATCGGCTTTGGTAGATCCGCTGTCAACTAGTAATTTCATAATGAATTGAGCATTACGAATTAGGAATTACGAATTGAAATGAGTCTCAAATCATAAAACTTAATTCTCTTTATTATTTCGGTTTGGTTGTTTGTTAGGTATAAAAAATCCCGTCCACAAAACTGCAGACGGGATTTCAAGTATTATAAGTTGGCAATATGTACCGACAAATCGATTAGCTTACTGGAATAACCATATTCGTTATCGTACCAAGACACCAATTTGAAGAACGTTGAGTTTAAACCGATTCCGGCTTTAGCGTCTACGATAGAAGTTCTGGCATCACCTACAAAATCTTGTGAAACCACGTCATCTTCAGTAAAGCCTAAAATGCCTTTCATTTCATTTTCTGAAGCCTTTTTCAACACCGCCATGATATCATCGTAACTGGTTTCTTTGGCTAACTTCACGGTTAAATCTACCACAGAAACGTCTACAGTTGGTACACGGAACGACATTCCTGTTAATTTTCCGTTTAACGACGGGATTACTTTTCCAACCGCTTTGGCCGCTCCGGTAGAAGACGGAATAATGTTTACGCTGGCAGCACGTCCGCCTCTCCAATCTTTACGAGAAGGGCCGTCGGCAGTCATTTGCGTAGAAGTGGTTGCGTGAACAGTAGTCATTAATCCTTCTACAATTCCGAAATTATCGTTGATTACTTTAGCTAAAGGCGCCAAACAGTTAGTGGTACAAGAAGCGTTTGAAACTACAGTGTCAGTAGGTTTTACTTCGTGGTGGTTAACACCCATTACAAACATTGGCGCATCGGCAGACGGCGCAGAAATCACAACTTTTTTAGCACCACCGGCGATGTGTGCTTGAGCCGTTTCTAAAGTGGTGAAAAAACCGGTACATTCGGCCACTACATCCACATCAACGGAAGCATCATCCCATTGGATTAATTTCGGATCTCTTTCGGCAGTAACACGGATGAATTTGTCGTTTACATACAACTTTCCGTCTTTTACTTCTACTTTTCCGTTGAAACGCCCGTGAACCGAATCATATTTTAATAAATAAGCCAAGTGATCTACATCTAATAAATCGTTGATGGCTACTACTTCTACATTATCTCTGTTAAAAGTTTCTCTGAAAACAATTCTTCCAATTCTCCCGAAACCGTTAATTCCTAATTTTACTTTTGACATTTTATCTGTATTACTGATTAAATTATTATTGTTATTAATTTTTGGTATTGCTATTGACTAAGTCGTCATAATGTCGGACACACGCAACAACTCTTGGTCTATTTCCGAGTGACCTTTGATGGCTTGTTCCAAAGGCGTTAAAGCTACCTTATCGGCAATCAAACCTACCATAAAGTTGGTTTTACCTTCCAATAAAGATTCGACGGCTTTCACGCCCAATCGAGATGCTAAAACACGATCAAAACAAGAAGGCGCACCTCCGCGTTGCATGTGACCCAAAACGGAAACACGCACATCGTATTCCGGTAAATTGGCCTCTACGTAATCTTTAAGTTCGAAGACGTTTTTACCAATTTTATCACCCTCGGCAATCACTACGATACTGGATGATTTTCCGGAAGCTTTACTTTTCTTTAAGGAATCCAACAAACGGTCTAATCCCAAATCTTCTTCAGGAATCAAAATTTCTTCTGCTCCCGCTCCGATTCCGGCGTTCAAGGCAATGTGACCGGCATCACGACCCATTACTTCCACAAAAAACAAACGATTATGGGAACTGGCGGTATCTCTGATTTTGTCGATTACTTCTACTACTGTGTTCAAAGCAGTGTCGTAACCTAAAGTATGACTGGTTCCGAAGATATCGTTATCAATAGTACCGGGAATACCCATTACCGGAAAGTTGAATTCATTATTAAAGACTTCCGCTCCGGTAAAAGAACCGTCTCCACCGATAACTACCAAAGCATCTACACCGGCAGTTTTCAAATTCTGATAAGCTTTCTGACGGCCTTCCGGTGTCATAAATTCTTTAGAACGTGCCGATTTTAAAATAGTTCCGCCTTTGTTTACGATATTATTCACACTACGCGGTCCCATTTCTTTAAAATCGCCTTCAATCATACCTTGGTATCCTCTGTAAATACCAATACATTCTACATTGTGGTAGGCGCAAGTTCTAACTACTGAACGGATAGCGGCATTCATTCCGGGTGAATCTCCACCGGAAGTTAGCACTCCTATCTTTTTTATATTATTAGACATATTTGATGTATTAAAATGTAAAATTAGCAAAGAGACTGTAGTTTTTTACCCATATTATCAAGATATTAATAATATGAGTGAAATTCAATCGTTTTCGTTGATAAGTTTTTAGTTTGTTATTGAGAAAAGAAAGTGAAAAGCTAATCTTCGGTAGGAACAGCTTCTTTATTAGAGGAAGGTTCGGACTTCTTTTTCTCTTTTTCATCCGCTTTTTTCGATTTCATGTTCATGCCTTCGGGAAACATGTCTGAATCGTGATCGTCGTGGTTGGCTGTTTTGACCCTGTCAATTTTGGCCTTTTTGAAGATTCTGTTGATGAGTTCTTTCATCGTATCAAAATCAACTTCATAAGACATACCGATTCCTTGGGTGTATCCAATTCCTTGCCCTATATAAGTAATGTCGTTTTCTTTATTGAAGACTCTCAAATTTAAAGTTCCGTCTTCGTTGACTCTGTATTGCACTTCCACATCGCCTACAATTGCGGTTTCGGTAATACCACCAACCGGAACACCTACTTTTCCGTTAACAGTAATACGGTCGTTGATTTTAGATGAAACTGTCACTCCGATTCGGCCATCGGTTTGTTGTCCGGTAGCGGTTCTGTCGGCCACCACATATTCTGGCGCTATAGAGATTTTATCATTATCGCCTGAGAAAATATCTTTGAATAAACTACTCGCCTTTTCGTATAAGTTATTAGACAATTGGTTTTGATTAACGCCGTCCTGACTTAAGAAACTACCGGTAGACAATAGGTACAACGCTTGGGTTTGGCGCTTGTCTTTATCGTCGAGTTGGTATTGAATTTCGGATTTAAGCGAACTGCTGACATTAGGGAAATTGATGTTGAAATCGGGTTCCGGACTGGCTAAATTTCCTTTCACACCAATAACTACTTCTACGTCAATTTTTTTGTTAAACGAAGGATTGTCAATCAAAACCGCAGGATTAGCAGTGGTGACATAAACCGCTTCTAAATTCAGCGTAGCCGCCATTGGATCTCCGGCCCAAATGATAGAACCGCCTTTTTTTACTTCAAACTTCTTGTCGATTAAACCGCCGTATTTAAAATTATAAGAACCTTCTAAGGCTATAAAATCACCAAACATCTCAAATTTGCCCATTGTATTGATTCTAAACAACAAGGTTCCGTATCCTTTGCCTTTCATTCCGTGACCAGAATCGCGGTTCAAAATCACTTCAATATCGGCATCCTTGGTAATCTCAAAGTTGAAATCCAATTCGAGTCCGTTGTACTTTTTATTCTGCGCCAATTTGTCTTTGCTGTTCTTATTTTTCTCTGCCGGCGTTTTGAAATGGATAAAACTGTTCTCTTCCACCGATTCGGCTTCGTTTATCGGAATTTTAACATCGGTTCCTTTGGCTGATTCAGCATTAACGGTAATCATCAAACTTTCGGTTGGCCCTTTTACAGTAGCTGAACCATTCATGAACGCCTGTCCGAAATAAGCCGCATCCTCGTGGTCTTTAGTATTTAGCGCTAACAATCGGTTGGAATTTATAGCCAAATCCAACTGCCAATCGCCAAATTGTTTGTGCTTGATAAAACCGCTCAAACTGCCTTGCGTATCAAATTTGGTATCGGTAATTGTGGTTTCACGAATGATGAACTTGTTTTCGGTAACGTCGACTATAGAATTGTTTACAAATTGGTAATCGGTATTCAAATACGGTATGGTCAGTCCGGCTTCATTAATAAAGAGTCGACCGTTGTAATCCAAACTGTTGATGTTGCCGTCTATTCGGGCATTTCCTGAGGCAAATCCGCGAATATTGGTAATTACATCGCCGCCAATTTTACTCAATATCCCCAAATTGAATTTGTCAAAACTCAAATCAACATCCAACAAGGTTTGATCGTCTACAATTTCCAGTTTACCATCGGCTTCAAAAGAATCAAAATTGTCATTTTCCAGGTTGGAAGTCAGGTAAAACTTCTTGAGCGATTCATCTCCCGAAATATCCAAGTTCAGTTTGCCCAAGGCAATGCCGTTAACCGACAGACTGTCGATTTGCAAGGTTGATGTTGGTTGAAAGACTGTATTGGTTTGTTTGAAATTGACTTTCCCATCTAAAATTCCGTCAAAACGGAACTTGTCGACGTCGGGTGTGACTTTATTCAGATTGACATCTTTGAAAGACAATTGAAGATCTTTATTGACTTTATCCGCAATCAAGCCTACAAAATTGATGCTTTGATTTTCGTGTGAAAGGATTAAATCTTGGAAAGAGAAATTGGTCAGTTTTTT
>JBEBBH010000095.1:0-10034 GCA_041158485.1 Bacteroidota bacterium
TAATTATTTTTGGAATTAGTAAAAAACGTTGCATTTGTCCGTATTTTAAAATCATTTGTTTTATGGAAAAATTTAAATATCCGTTATCCTAAAAAAAACATCACTCCAACTTACTCCTACACGCCCCACAAAACCAAACCTGCTCTAAGTCGACTTGTTTAATGGTACCTCTGGCAGCTTGCATCATACAATGCCGGTCATGCGAACAATGGGGCAAACCCAAGTTATGCCCTATCTCATGCAGCGCAACTTTCTCTAAACGTTCCAAACATTTAGCCCGACTTACCTCACGATGCAATCTAAACGTAGAAACCACACAAGTGGTACCCGGTCGATAACCCAAACCAAAGATACCGTATTCAGGCATGACCGAGCTTTTGTAGTGGGCTATGTCTTTGGTGGTAATGAGTAATAGGTTTTCAGCACTGTTAAACTTACGCAGTATCTTACTGGCCTCATAACGGGTTTGGCTGGCAGCTAATAAATCCGGGGTTAACGGAACAGCCGGTTTAACTACACATCGATAACCGTAAAAACGAGTCACCGATTGCTTTAAAAAAGACAAATACGTCGGAGATACTACGCCTAAAGGTTGGATGTAAATAACCGATTGGGGTTTGGGTTTAGCCGTATTGTAAACACTGATAACTAAGGAAATAGTCAATAAAAACAAGGCAAGTAACAGTAATTTCCTTCTAACAATCATAAAAATGAATTTGACATAAAGCAGCACAAACTATGCCGTTAAAAAGTAGCATTAATACGCTAATGCCATAAGAAACGACAAAAAACAAATAAGAATGCCCAAAAAAGTATCAAAAATCAAGATAAATACTAAATTTACCACAAAAGCACAACCATGGATACCGAAAAATATTATACCCTAGCCAAAACAGCACTACTCATTCCCTTCATAGCGGGCTTACTCACCTTGGCAGAACAATTTTTACCACTCCAAAAAATGGAAACAGTGGTCGAGTATAAACACACCAGCCGCAGTGCCAAATTGGGCAACACCACCTACTCCATCGATTTTACAATCAACAATGACCAATTCACCGAAACCATTTATAATAAAGTGAATGAAGGCGACAACGTTTCTCTCCAAGTCTTGTATTTCACCAAAGAGGTCCAAACCATCCGTCTCCCCAACGGAGAAGTGCTAAAAAACGACACTATGGAAGTGTATTTCCTCTGGGGCTTTACCCTAGCGTTTTTGGGGTTCAGTGTTTTCTTTTGGCGCAAAAAATACTATACCGTAAAACAATACCGCTACATTGCCATCCTTTGTCTGATGGGACTATTCAGCCTAATCCGCATCATCAATTTAAATACCTAACCCATGAACCTAAGCAAAAAAGAATGGTTAGTAGTGCTAACCCTAATCATCATCTGTTTTACTATTGATCCGGTATATGCCGGACCGGGCGGCACCGTAGCCAAAGCCTTTTTCAGAACTTGGTGGGGCAAATTAATTTTGATACTCCTCACGGTTATTTTCTTACCACTCATTGTTTACATGCGATTGATTGAATACCGAAAAGCCCGAGAGATTAAAAAAATACTGTCACAACTCAGCAAAGAACACAAAGCTTTTCATTGGTTGCAATTACACAAAGAGTTCAGCAACATTATCCGTAGGGTTTACCAAGCCTGGCAAGAAGAAGACATGAGCCAAGTAAAACAGTATGTCAACCATTGGTACTGGCAAAACCAACAAGAGGTATTTTTAGACCGATGGAAAAAAGAAAACCTGCAAAATATATCGCGCTTAAAAGACATCACCAAAATCCGACCGTTGTATTTGGAAATCAGCGAAGAGCCTGACTTTGAAAACTCACGCATCGCCATTGCCATAACCGTGGTAGCCGAAGATTACCTCATCGACCGTGATACCCAAAAAGTAGTGGAAGGCAAAAAAGGGTACGATGAATTAGATTACGTATGGTTCTTAGAATACACCGAAGGCCAATGGTTGCTCGACGACATCCAAGAAGGTGGCATGGCCATAGAAGTCGCTAAAATGCCCAATGAAGTTCCTGAGTATCTGAGTGTAAAAGCGTAAAGCAAAGTCGGCTTTGTCCTAAGCAACTCATTGACCGCCCAAATAGAATTCTTCTATTATTTACAATCGCAAGCAACAAAATGAAAATCATCCTCTTAACCCCTATGGACATTGAGCAAGAAAAAGCCCTTAAGGCGTTAGCTCAAATCCCTAACCTGCAAAATGACTATGAGGTAATCGTCTCAGGTATTGGTCGTGAAAGTACTGCCAAAACCTTGATGCAGTTACCCCAACACGACAGCTGTGTTTTACTGGGTTTTGCCGCCATAGTAGGAAAAGAAAGTAACTTACCGGTTGAGTTGCAATTTGGCAAACCCATCGAAATTACCCAAGCCACACTATACGGTTACGAAGGCGGTTTGTTTGAAAATGGTGCGCCAATCACTACTGTAGCCCAAACTACACTTCCCGTTTTAGCCTCGCTCACGTCAGACAAATTTGTGCGCACCACCGATTTAGCAGAACAAACCGTGGTCAATATGGAGGACTACACCTTTATGTATTTGAAAAAGCCACAGGATTTTATCGTCCGCATCATCTCCGACTTCTTACCGCATGAAACAGAAATTGATTTTTTTGAGGAGGTAAAGAACATTGACTTTACGGAGGCTGTTAAAGTGATTGAGGAAAGATTAGTTGGAAAATAACTTGCAACAAACTGTGCCTAAGCTGGAACCGTTACCAAAAGAAAGTAGCCCATTTCCAATCACTTTTTATATCTTAGCCCAACCAATTTGAAAAGAATGATGCGCAAAATAGTTGTAGGCTTAACGGCCTTGTTCGTGTTGAGTTGCCAAAACAAAGGCAATGAACTGCCACCAAAACCACCCAAAAATGCATGTGGTTGTACCTTAACCGATGAGGAAATGATTACCAAACTTCCTATTACAGCTAAGGGCGACAGTATAGTGATTTGTAAAGTAGGTACCGTTTCAGTCCCCGGAAGCGACTTGGGTACTATGAATTGGCTTCAGTATTTACAGAGCGAATACAACGGCGGTGAAGGTGACATATACGATTGCGTAACCAACCAACCTCTAAAATCTTTGTATCCGTCACGTGTTTTAAAATATACAGACAAAAAATTGGTTTTGGATTATCGCTTTCCGATGGATGTATATGACGCTCACAACAAGGCTTGGGTAGATTTGGAAATTCCGGTTTACCGCCAAACCATTTATGCCAAAAACAATCGGATCTATTATACTACTGTGACGGTTAATTTTGACATTCCCAAACAAAAGCAAGCGGCCTTTGCCGCAGCCGATGAAGCTTACCAAAAAGAAAGCCAACAACCGTATCACTACATGATTTCCGGGGTGGTTAAAAAGTTATTTACCGCTGCCCTCAACGGAGATGAGGTTTCTAAAAAACGTTTTGAAAACATCACCAAAGATTTTGAAGCCTACTACAAAGACCACGCTGACTCCTACAAAATTTACCAACAATACCGCAAATTATACGACGATTACAACCAATACTTGGCCAATGGCGGGAAGGTAAACTATTATGATTTATCGATTTTTCCGTATTTCAAAAATTTAACCGATACCGGAAAATCCTATTTGTAATACATCTCATGGAATCCCTAACTTTCAGAAAACTGACTTTTCCCGAATTTGAAACTTTAGTAAGCTGGGCAGCCCTTGAAGGCTGGAACCCCGGGCTCCATGATGCGGAACTGTTTTACGAAACCGATCCGGATGGCTTTTACGGCTACTTTGAGCAGAATACCATGATTGGTGGCGGTTCTATTGTTTCCTATAACGGCAAACTGGGATTTATGGGCTTTTTTATAGTGCACCCCGATTACAGGGCCAAAGGCATCGGCAATGAACTTTGGTTGCTTCGTCGCGATACGCTCTTAAAACGATTGCAACCCAAGGCTGCCATAGGAATGGATGGCGTAGTAGCCATGCAACCTTTTTATCAAAAAGGAGGATTTACCATTGCTTACAGGGACGAACGCTACGAAAGAAATGGGGAACAATTCCCAACTCATCCATTGGTCAAACTCGCTAATGCAAAAGACGAAAAAGCGCTATTCGCACTCGATTTGGAATGCTTTGGTGTAAAAAGAGAAAAATTCCTGAAACTGTGGCTTGATCCCTCCAAAAGCAAAACATTTACCTATTCCGAAAACGATAAGCTGTTGGGATTTGCCGTGATGAGAAAATGCCAAAACGGGTTTAAAATCGGCCCTCTGTTTGCCGAAAATGAAACAGTAGCCGCGGCACTCTACGAACGTTGTTTGTCGGAAGCCCCGGAACAAGCAGTATATCTAGACATTCCTTTAAACAATGAGGGAGCTGTGAGATTGGTCAAAAAATACAAGGCCAACTATGTATTCGAATGTGCACGCATGTACTACGGTATGCCACCGGAAACAGCCACAGCCAAAGTGTTTGGCATTACCAGTTTTGAGCTGGGTTAAACCTACAGTCTGCTCTTCTAACTATATGATTTAATCGCTGTAAAAACATCAATTCTTTGAGATAAGTTTATATTTTTAAACAATATGGGCTATTTTATTTGATAATTCACAAAAATAGATCCTTGAATATTTTTGGTTTTTTCTGACAAGTTTTTATCCTATATTTGGTCATTCCAACCTAGTAAAACAAAATGAAAAAACTATTTATCTCGCTGGCTTTCATGGCCGCAGCTTCCCTGAGCGCTCAAACCGACTATTCTGCTGTTTATAACGGTAAAGCCTTCGTACAAAAAGGTATTCAGTTATACGAAGAAGAAAAATACGATGCCGCTATGGCCGAGTTCAAAAAGGTGGATGCCTTAGACCCGGAATACGGTACCGCACAATACGAAATGGCCTTAACACTCTCAGCACAAGAGAAAAAAGAGGAGTTAAAAGCCCACTTCGAAACTTTGTACAAGTCCAAGTGGATGAAAAAACTCCCAACACTTTACACCTTGTACGAAAGCTTTTTAAGCGATGCCGAGAAATACGAAGAGTCCGAAAAAATATTCAAAGAAGGCTTGCAGTTCATTCCTAACAACACCAACCACCAATACAATCTGGCCGTTTTGTTTTACCGTGCCAAAAAAGTACAAGAATGTGTTGACATTTTAAAGAAAATCATAGCCAACAATCCTAACAGTGCTTCGTCTCATTATTTATTGGGCTCGGTTGCTTTAGAAAACGGAAAAATTGCCGAAGGCAGCATGGCACTACTCTCCTACTTGATGATAGCGCCTACCGGAAAATTTGCCAAAAATGCCGTGTTCAAACTGAATGCTAAAATGGGCGAAAACTACATGGAGAAAAGCAAAGTGGTGTTTTCTAAATCAGGAGATAACTATGAAGAGTTGGAAACCATCCTACGCAACCAATTGCCTTTGCGCAGCGCTTACAAAATACAAGCTAAAATAGACGATGTGGTAACACGTCAGGTACAAGCCATACTCGAATACACCCAAATGCACAAAATGGGAGACGGCTTTTTTGAAACAACTTATATGCCTTGGTTGAAATCGGTGGCCGATAGCAAACAAATCGAAGGCTTCAGCTATTACATCTTAATGGGATTGGAAGAAGAATTAGGTAAAAATTTACTAGCTCAGAAAAAGAAAATATTGCAATTCAGCGAAGACTTCATCGCCAAAGACTTCTGGAGTGTTTTTGCCCGCAGAAAAATGAATCTGTTCGGAGAAGACAAAGAGGTGATCATCTATCTGGACGAAGGCATTCCTAACCTAATCGGAAGTGTGGTAAACGGCAAAAAGGAAGGCAAATTCAAACTCTTAAACGAATTTGAAAACCTTGACGGCGAACTGCAATTTGCCAACGACGAGTTAAACGGCTTACAAAAATACTATAACGAAGAAGGCAAAGTTTATGAAGAGAAAAACTATACCAACGGCAATCTTAACGGCAAACGCACCGTGTATTACCCTAGCGGCAGTTTGAGTTTAGAAGAAAATTACAAAGACGGCGAACTCGACGGTAAATCAACTTCTTATCACATAGCAGGCGGTATCAACTGCGACGGAACGTTTACCAATGGAGAAATCAACGGTACTTTAACTTGTTATTATCCTACAGGTACTAAAAAAACCGAAAGTTCGTATGCCAACGGAAAATTGGAAGGTGTATACAACAGCTACAACAAAGCGGGCGACTTAGCCTCGACAGAAACTTATATAAATGGTGAGTTAGAAGGCAAATACACCAAATTTTACGGGCCAAAAGCCATACAAGAAGAAGCGGAATACAAAGCCGGAAAAGTGGTTGGCTCTTTCAAAAAATACCATACTAACGGGAAGTTGGAAGAAGAATTCATCTACACCAACGGCAAAGTAAGCGCTTCGGCTGAATACTATGCGACCGGTGTAAAATCGGGAGAATCTACCTATAATGAGAAAGGCGAGCTCATGGCTACCACCTATTTCAACCCTTCCGGTGAAAAGTATTATGACGAAGTATTCAATTCGAAAGAAATCAAACTTATCCGCCAATACAGCCGCGACAATGCCAAGCCAACCGAAATCAACTTGGCCAGAAAATCGTTCGAAATCAAAACCCTCGACGGTAAAGTAGTTGCTACCGGAGCATTCGAAAAAGGCAGAAGAAACGGCCAATGGAAATTCCAAACCGCTTCAGGGAAAACGGAAACAGAAACTGCTTTCGTAAAAGGAGAAAGAGAAGGAATCACCAAAAACTATTCTAAAAACGGCTTACTCAATTCCATTAGCTTCTATGCTAAAGATACTTTACAAGGAATAAATGAAGTATACAACGACCGCGGTTTGAAAAGAATGTACAACTACCGCAACGGTAATCTAAACGGACCGTACAAAGTGTTTTATTCTGATGGTAGCGTGTTAAACGACGGTTTCTATGACGAAGATGAATTGGAAGGCGAACGTCGAACTTTCTCGCAATCCGGTCAATTATTGATGGTTGATCATATGTTCCGCAATATCACTTTATCAACTGATTACTATAACACCAAAGGAGAAGTAGTCTCCACCATAGCTTATGACCACAAATCGGGTACCGTAAACCACAACATGAACAACGGTGCCTACACTTCGGTATTTGACATTAAAAACGGTTACCTCGACGGCAAATACGACCGCAAAGACAAGTTCAACAAACCTATGGTTGAAGGGGAATACAAATGTGGAGCAGCAGTCAACGTGTACAAAGAGTACGGTCCGAATGACACCATTTTATTGGAACAATCGTACTACAACGGCTCGTTGAACGGGCTGAGTAAAAACTACGATTTAACCGGACACTTAAAAATTACTTCGGAATACAACTTTGGCGTGGAAAATGGTAAAACCATTCGCTACTACCACAACAAATCGAAAATGTATGAGTACAGCCAACAAAACGATGTAAAAGAAGGCGACTTTACCTACTACAACCTCAAAGGAGAACCATTAATGACCATCTTCTTCCTCGATGATGCACCACAGTACTACATCAAAAAATCGAAAACAGGCGAGTTGAACGAAAAAGTAATGATTGTAAACGAAACAGGAACACTCACGTCTAACTATCCGAACGGGAAAGTTGCCTTGCAAATTACCTTCAACAAAGGCAACAAAGAAGGCGAGTTTTTTATCAACAACGACCAAGGCAAACCCGAATACAAAGCGTTTTACAAAAACGACGTGGTTCACAACGACCGAATCGAATACTACGCCAACGGCAACATTTACCTGAAAGAACACTTTGTTAGCAATGATTATGAAGGCCTACAGGAATACTTTAAAGAAGACGGGAAGCCGTGGATCAAAGCCGAATACAAAAACGACGAATTGCACGGCAAAACACAAATCTTTACCAACGGCGTGTTAACCTTAACTAAAAAATATGACTCAGACTATTTGGTGGACGTTATCAAATAAGGCGATACTAAGCGGGGCTGCCCTACTGAGTTCGGTGGCCTTATTCGCCCAAAACAATTTCGAAACGTATAAAAAACAGTACCCCGATTACAACGAATTGATTGTCAATAACGCTACTTCCTACTCCATCAGTATTGTGGATAAGAAGCTCAAAGTGATACAGGACAACCAATACGAGTCGATGATCCTATCCGACAACGGCATCCAAAACAACAAAGAAAGTTTTTCGTATTCCGATTTTGTCAGACTGCTTTCCTACGATGCCTACACCGTGGTTACTAACGGTGGCAAAGAAAAGAAAATCAAAGTCACCCAAGCCTTGGAGAAACAATCGCGAGGCGGCTCGGTATTTCACGACGATGTGAAAACCAAACAATTGTCGTTTCCCAACCTGGAAGCAGGCGCCAAAAAAGTATACGAATACTCTACCGAATTTACCGATCCGAATTTGCTGCACAAGTTCATCTTCGGCGAAGTACTGCCGGTAAAAAATTCGAGTCTCGAAATTAAAGTCGATAAAAATGTCAACATCGGCTTTAAATTGTTCAACGACCCGAATCATCTGATTGCGTTCAACAAAATCGAAAAGAAAGACTATACAATTTACCAATGGACTTTAACCGATGGTAAACCGTTCAAGTTTGAAGGCAATGCGCCCAGCATCTTGTACAGTGTGCCGCATCTTATCTTTTACATAGAAGATTATACCGCCGACAAAAACAAAGTGACACTTTTAGGCGATATCCAACGCATGTACACCTACTACAGCAGTTTTGTAGAAAACCTCAACACTAAGGAAGATGCAGCGTTAAAAGAAATCTCGCAAAACATCACGGCCAATAAAACTTCGGAAGAAGAAAAAGTAAAAGCCATTTTCTACTGGGTAAAAGACAACATCAAATACATTGCCTTTGAAAACGGTTACGAAGGGTTTATTCCGCGTGAAGCTGCCTTAGTAAATGAACGCAAATTCGGCGATTGCAAAGACATGGCGAGTATCATTTCGGCTATGGCAAAATATGCCGGCATTTCCAATGTGTATTTGGCTTGGATTGGCACGCGCAACATTCCGTATTCCTTCAGCGAAGTGGCCACGCCTTCCACAACCGATCACATGATTGCCGTGTACAAAAAAGGTTCGGAGTATATTTTCTTAGATGCCACCGATCAAGAAACCGCTTATGGTTTGCCTTCAGCCTTTATCCAAGACAAAGAAGCATTGTTGTACAACGGTAGCCAATACCAAATTGTAAAAGTACCGATTACCGCACCGGCCAAAAACCAAATCAAAGATGAAGTGGTAATCAACATCCAAAACGAAAAAATAACCGGCTCGGGTTGGTTGCAAATCTCCGGATACAATCGGACTAACACCTTAGGGCAATTGGGCGACGCCGCCAACAAAACCCGTTTTGAAATGATCAAAAGCTTGGTCTTAAAAGGCAACAATAAGTTTACCTTGAACGACTATTGCGAAACCAACTTGAAAGACCGCGACAAACCGTATGAAGTGGGTTACGATTTTAACATCGAGAATTATATTGTAAAAGTAGATAAGGAATTGTATCTCAATTTAACCTTCGACAAATACTACGAAAAATCAAACTTGGAAAAAGACCGCGAAGCCAACTTCGACTTCGATTTCCTCAACCAATTCGTGTCTTCAGTCTCGTGCATCATTCCCAATGCCTACACCGTTAAATACGTTCCGAAGAATTTTGAGATAGACAACGAACTCCTCAAAGCACAATTCACTTACCAATTACAAGGCAACACCGTGGCAATGAAAGCCACTTTGGAAACCAAAAAAATCATGTTGGAGAAAAAAGACTTTGCACTGTGGAACGAAACGGTTAAAAAATTAAAATCGGCTTACGGGGAAACCATCATCTTACAAGAAAAATAAACTACGAAAAAAACAAACCATGAACTATACCAATCTTTCAAAGCTTACAGCCATCGTAACCCTATTGTTTACTGTGTCTCTCAACGCACAAGATTTCACCTTCCAAAACTACCATTGGGACGATAAAAATACCGTAATCGATATTCCGGCACAATACAAAGACGAAAAAGAAGTAGTGTTGTC
>JBEBBH010000096.1:0-11017 GCA_041158485.1 Bacteroidota bacterium
CGTTTTACACCAATGGTTCTACAGGCTATGTCAGTGCCACCGATGTAGCTTCCATCATGATACAACTGATGCAAAGCGATATTTCGGGAGAACGCTTTTCTGTGATAGCCGAAAATCAATCTTTCAAAGATATCATCTTTCAAATTGCCGAGAAATTGGGCGCTAAAAAACCGAAATTCGAAGCCAAACCGTGGATGTTGGCTGTAGGTTGGCGCTTGGATTGGCTTTCGGCAACTTTCTTCAACACCAAAAGACGATTATCGAAATACGGCACCCGATCACTTTTGTCTTCCGACACGATTTCGAATGCCAAAATAAAAAATGCGTTGAATTTTGAATTCCAACGCATTGAATCGGTTATAGCCGAAGTGGTTCGTTTGCACCAAAAATAACTATCGCACCATCGGTTCGTCCGGATTCGTAGGCGGAGTGCCTTGAGCGGGAATACTGTTTGCTTTAGTAGTTTCTTCTTGAATTCTCTTCTTTACTTCTTCATACATCTTTTTGTATTCTTCAATGTCAGAAGCGTAATATTTATTGTTTTCTTCCCATTGCAAACTGTCAATTTTGTATTTCTTGAACAAAAATTCATTGGATTTTTTGGAACTGATGCCACCATTGACATTTTGCGATTTTATAGCTTCAAGCAAAGCTATATCGTACAAAATATCGACCATCTTATCTTTTTCAATTAACTTTTTGGGTTTTTCTATCGCAGTAGTACAACCCACAAAAACCAATAAAAAAGCCAACAAAAGGGTTATTAAACGCATCTTCAAAATTTTAGTAATGTTCAACATCTTTACAAGTTTAACGGTCAAATAACAATCGTTTTCCAAACGGCTGGTCGTTGACTTTAAAATTGTGATACACTAGGTTTCCGTTCACAAAAGTATGGGTAATTCTCGATTTAAAGTTGTATCCTTCAAAAGGCGACCATCCGCATTGTGCTAAAATGTTCTCTTTTTTCACATTCCAAGGCATCGAAGTGTCAACCAAAACCAAATCGGCATAATAGCCCTCTTTGATAAAACCACGCTTTTCAATCTTGAAAATTTTGGCTGGATTGTGACACATTTTTTCCACTATTTTTTCGATCGAGATTTTGCCTTGGTGGTGTGCTTCAAACATTGCCACTACAGCGTGCTGTACTAATGGTCCGCCCGATGGTGCTTTGGTATACACTTGTTGTTTTTCTTCTAAAGTGTGTGGCGCATGGTCGGTGGCAATGACGTCAATGCGGTCATCTAACAACGCTTTCCACAAAGCGGCTCTATCGGCCTCCGTTTTTACAGCCGGATTCCATTTGATCAAATTGCCTTTGGTTTTGTAATCGGCATCCGTAAACCACAAATGGTGGATACAAACCTCCGCCGTAATTTGCTTTTCTTCCAGCGGAATTTTATTGGTAAACAGCTCCATTTCTTTAGCCGTCGACAAATGAAAAACGTGTAATCGAGCACCGGTTTTTTTAGCCAATTCAATGGCTTTGGAAGACGACAAATAACAAGCCTCTTCACTTCGTATCAAATGGTGGTATTCCACCGGTATGTCTTCACCAAATTCGGCTTTATACCGTTCTAAATTGGCTCTGATTGTTCCTTCATCTTCACAATGAACTGCAATCAACATTTTAGTAGAGGAGAATATCTTTTCCAAGGATTCTTGGTTGTCCACCAACATATTACCCGTTGAAGAACCCAAAAAAAGCTTGATTCCCGCAACGTTTTTCGGATTGGTTTTTAACAATTCCTCCAAGTTATCATTGGTGCCGCCCATCATAAACGAATAATTCGCATAGGCTGTTTTAGCGGCTATTTGGTATTTGTCTTCTAATAATTCTTGGGTAACCGCATTGGGAACCGTGTTGGGTTGTTCAATAAAAGAGGTGATTCCACCGGCTACAGCAGCACGGCTTTCGGAAGCTATGTTTCCTTTATGAGTTAATCCCGGTTCACGAAAATGCACTTGATCGTCTATAGCGCCGGGCATCAAGAATTGGCCTTCGGCTTCAATAATTTTGCAATCGGGCGATTTAGGACTGATATTTTCGGCTATTTCGACTATCCATTCGTTTTCAATCAAAACGTCACCTGTTACAATCTTTCCTTCATTAACAATCTTGGCATTTTTAATTAAAACGGTATTCATGTTCTGGTATTTATAAACGGTTTAAAAATTTCCTGAATCGGAGTGCAATCACTCCAAAAATGGCTTCTTTGATGATGGCGCCACTCATTTTAGACTGCCCTTTGGTGCGATCGGTAAAAATAACAGGCACTTCCTCAATTTTAAAATTTTTGGCAAAAGCACGGTACTTCATTTCTATTTGAAAAGCATAACCGATAAACTTAATGGCGTCCAAATTGATTTTTTCTAATACTGCACGACGGTAACAAATGAACCCGGCAGTAGCATCCATAATTTTCATACCGGTTATCATGCGCACATACACCGAAGCAAAATAGGACAACAACACCCTGCTGAGTGGCCAATTAACCACATTTACCCCTGTAACATAGCGAGAACCGATGGCCAAATCAGCGCCGTCAACACAAGCTTCATACAATCGTTCTAAGTCATTGGGATTGTGTGAAAAGTCGGCATCCATTTCAAAAATATACTCGTATTTATTTTGCATGGCCCATTTAAAACCGTGAACATAAGCTGTGCCTAAGCCTGCTTTTTTCTTTCTCACTTCGAGGAAAAGGCGGTTTTCAAATTCCTTTTGCAATTCGACTACTTTAGCTGCTGTTTGATCCGGAGAATTGTCATCAACAATTAAAACGTGAAAAGATTTTGGTAATGAAAAAACGGCTCGAACAATACTTTCGATGTTTTCAATTTCGTTATAGGTCGGGATAATTACAATGCCGTCACTCATAAAATGGAGTCATACTTTGTGCAAAAATAAACTTTTTATCAGTGCCTCATCTTAATAATATTATAATAATTTAACAAATAAAAAATTAGTAATTTTGCCGGATATATGACGGAAACTGTATTTGATCCTAGGGTAATCGACGCAAAAGATTGGGCAACTTATCTTTTCGTTTTCTCTTTTGCCTTAATTGCCATTACGCGCACAGCTTTTGAAACGCGTTTTAACGATTTTTTGAAGATTTTAGTTTCGGATAAATACATCAAAGTCTACAAAGATCCATCACATTTAATGAGTGGTTTTACCATACTTTTGTTTGTAGTTCAAACCATCTCTTTTGCCTTTTTCATACAGCTGGCTTTAAGTCATTTTGGCTATGTATCCAAAACCGATTGGCTGCTATTTATCAGAATCTTTACTTTTTTGGGCGTTTTTGTGCTTTCTAAGTTTCTTATTGAGAAGATTATCGCCACGGTATTCAACATTGAAGAATTTGCCGAACAACTCAATTTGCAAAAAGTTAGCTACAGAACCTTCATCAGTTTGCTGATACTTCCCTTAAACATTTATATGTTTTACAGCAACAACACATCAAATGTGCTGCTTTTTTGCATTATTGGTATCATTTTAATAATTAACTTGTATTCTTACTTGGTTTCTTTAAAGATTTATCAAAACTTACTTATCGGCAAGTTGTTTTATTTTATTTTGTATCTTTGCGCACTCGAAATAGCACCGTACTATTTTATATATTATTTGATTACAAAAAATTTAGCACATTAAAATGTCAAATTTGAAAGTGAAAACAATTTTGGTCTCTCAACCGGAGCCAAAAGTAGAGAACTCACCTTATTTTGAGTTACAACAAAAACATAAGGTAAAAGTTGATTTCCGCTCGTTTATTCACGTAGAAGGAGTAAGTGCAAAAGACGTTAGAGCTCAGAAAATAGACCTCAACAACTATACGGCCATCATTTTAACCAGCAGAAATTCCGTAGACCATTTTTTCAGAGTAGCTGAGGAAATGCGTTACAAAGTTCCGGAAGATTTAAAATACTTTTGCCAATCGGAAGCCATTGCTTTCTATTTGCAGAAATACGTTGTGTACCGCAAACGCAAAATATATGTGGGACAAAAAGACTTTGCCGATTTGTCTCCATTGATCAAAAAATACAAAGAAGAAAAGTTTTTGTTGCCGGCTTCAGACCAATTGAATTATGATGTGCCGCAAACTTTAAACAATTTAAAAGTAGATTGGACTCAGGCTACGTTTTACAAAACCGTCATGAGCGACTTGTCTGATTTAGCCGATGTGTATTACGATGTATTGGCTTTCTTTAGTCCAACCGGAATCAAATCGTTGTTCAAAAACTTCCCTGATTTCAAGCAAAACAATACCCGAATCGCTGTTTTCGGAAGCACTACTCAAAAAGAAGCTTTAGAACACGGTTTGCGCATTGACATCCTGGCTCCAACTCCGGAAACACCATCAATGACGATGGCTTTAGAGAAATACATAGCCGAAGCCAACAAAGGAAAATAACTAACAATTCCGTTACAAAATAAAAAAGCCATTCAAAATTGAATGGCTTTTTCTTTGGTTAGTTAGTTTGGTTTGTTTATACCTGAGGCCCGGCTTTTACCAAGCTTTGCCCTTGCTCGTTATCGGTATATTGAGCGAAATTTTTAATAAATCTTGACGCTAAATCGGTTGCTTTAGCATTCCAATCTGCAACGTTCTCATACGTGTCTCTCGGATCTAGAATAGCAGGATTCACATCGTGTAATGAAGTTGGCACAGCCAAATTGAAGACCGGAATGGTTTTGGTTTCCGCTTTTTCAATCGAACCATCTAAAATAGCGTCGATGATAGCGCGGGTATCTTTAATAGAGATACGCTTTCCGGTTCCGTTCCAACCGGTATTAACCATATAGGCAGTAGCGTTATTTTCTTCCATTTTCTTTACCAATTCTTCTCCGTATTTCGTTGGATGTAAGGATAAAAACGCCTTACCGAAACAAGCGGAAAAAGTTGGCTCCGGTTGGGTAACACCTCTTTCCGTTCCGGCTAATTTTGCCGTAAAACCAGACAAGAAGTAATATTGTGTTTGCTCCGGTGTTAACTTAGATACCGGTGGCATTACACCAAATGCATCCGCTGTTAAGAAAATTACTTTGGTAGCGTGACCGGCTTTGGAAATCGGTTTTACAATATTTTGAATGTGATAAATCGGGTAAGAAACGCGGGTATTTTGGGTTACCGAACCGTCTTTAAAATCAATTACACCGTCAGCATCAACCGTTACGTTTTCCAACAATGCATCTCTCTTAATAGCTCCGTAAATATCCGGTTCATTTTCTTTACTCAAATCGATGGTTTTCGCATAACAACCACCTTCGAAGTTGAACACACCTTCATCATCCCAGCCGTGCTCGTCATCGCCAATTAATTCGCGTTTAGGATCGGTAGACAAAGTGGTTTTCCCTGTTCCGGATAGTCCGAAAAACACCGCCACATCGCCGTCTTTACCTTTGTTGGCAGAACAGTGCATTGAAGCAATTCCTTGCAGTGGCAAATAGTAGTTCATCATAGAGAACATTCCCTTTTTCATTTCGCCACCATACCAAGTACCGCCAATCAATTGCATTTTTTCGGTTAAATTGAAAGCGATGTACACTTCAGAATTCAATCCGTGAGCTGCGTAATCCTTGAAAGAAGTTTTAGAACCGTTCATGACAATAAAATCAGGCTCGCCAAAATTGGCCAATTCTTCTTCCGTTGGACGGATAAACATATTGGTTACAAAATGAGCTTGCCAAGCCACTTCCATAATAAAGCGAACTTTCAAACGGGTATTTTCATTGGCGCCGCAAAAAGCGTCAACCACATATAATTTTTTACCGGATAATTGGCTAACAGTAGTTTCTTTTAGCGCTTCCCAAGTGTTTTGTGAGATAGGTTTGTTGTCGTTAGCTGCTTTGTCCGAGTTCCACCAAATGGTATTTTCGGTTACGGCATCTTTAACAATGTATTTGTCTTTGGGTGATCTTCCGGTAAATACTCCGGTCATCACATTTACTGCTCCGAGTTCAGTAAGTTGTCCTTTTTCGTACCCTTCTAAATTCGGATTTAACTCGTCATTGTATAATTTATCAAAAGAGGGATTATGAATGATTTCTTGAACATTTTGGATACCATATTGGTCCAACGAAATCGATTTCGTAATTTGAGCGTAGTTCTCCATAAAATTGAGTTTGTGTTGTATTATGAATCAGGGTACAAAGGTAAAAATTAAATTTCAGAAACTATTTTTTTCTCTGAATATTATTTTTTTCGAAGTGTTAAATTCCACAACAAAGCTGTCCATCCCAGTATTAACAAGGCTCCGCCGATAGGCGTAATGATACCCAACGGTCTGAAATCAATTCCGGTAATTGTTCGAGTGGCCAAAACATAAATAGACCCTGAAAAGAAAACTACACCTACAACTATCAACTGAAACACCTTTTTTTTGACAACATCCGACACTAAAGCAGTTGTTCCTAAAAAAAGCAAAAACAGCGCGTGATACATTTGGTACTTGACTCCGGTTTCAAAAGTTACTAATGCTTCTTCAGTCAATTCTTTTTTTAAGGCATGTGCTCCGAAAGCACCCAAAATAATTGCTGTGATTCCTAAAATTAAAGCAGAGCTTATGATTTTTCGTTCCATAGGTTTTGTGTTGTATACTATTCTGCAAATTTATCCGTTATTTCAATTCCAAATCGAAGTAATTTCACTTTTCTTTAGTGGTTGACCTTTTTTAAAATTTTATATTTGCAACTTAATTTTCAACTATGAAAAAAATCATTTGGGGCGTTTGCCTATTTGTATTGGGTTTTTCAAACTCGAGTTTTGGCCAGGCAATTAAATCCGGAGAAAAATTAGTGTATGCCGGTTCCTATAATATGAGTGGATTGATGACACAATTGGCACAGGTAACCATGAGCACCGAAACCGTATCGACTTCCAAAAATGCCTATTTGCATTTGAGTTGTGAATTGTCTACTTACAGCAAATGGGATTCGTTTTTTAAAATCAGAGACATTTATGAGTCATATGTTAACCCGGCAAATCTAAAACCCAGTTTGTACAAAAGAAGTATAGACGAAGGTGGCTATACCAAAAAAGAAAAATATGCTTTCAAAGGCAACACGGTAAACAGCACCACCAAGCGAAAAAACAAACCGGAAACCCAAAAAAAATTCACCATTGGCGCTTCAACCCAAGATGTAATTTCGCTTTTGTATAAAGTCAGAACCCTAGATTTCAGCAAATTTAAAGTGGGACAAACCCAAAACCTGATGATTGTTTTTGATGAAAAACAGATTCCGGTTACCCTTAAATTTATGGGGAAAGAAACCGTAAACGCCGGTAATTTGGGCAAAAAAGAATGTTACAAATTGTCCATCAGTGCCAAAACCGATGCTTTAAAAGGCAAAGACAAAAACCTGATTTGGCTGACCGCTGATGCTAACAAAATTCCGGCACTCTTAAAATTCAGCATTCCTGTCGGCACCGGACAACTAACACTAACGTCTGCCTCAGGCATTTAAGACCTACCTCATGAGAAAACTATTTTTAATCTTATCCGTTGTTTTTGGCGTTTTAGGCATAACCTTTACCATATTGCCGCTTGATACCTTGGCTTTTTTACCTATTGGACTGGCATTGGTATTTGGTTTACTAACCTTAAAAAAATCAGAAGACAGTCAGAAGAAATTCCCAAAAATCATTTTAACGATTGCCGCCTTATGCTCAGCTGTAGTCTTGGGCAAAACGTTATTGGTTAAAGACAAAGTCGCTACCGATACCCAATTCGAACAACAAAAAATCGAAACCAAACAAGAAGCTAAAAAAGAACTCGAAGAACTCGAAGGTTTAGAATAACAGAAAGTCCATCCGAAACGATGGGCTTTTTTGTTAGAATCAAATTCATACATTTGTGACCAACAACAAACAAACGCATGAGACAGATTCTAATTATCGGTGCCGGTCGTTCCGCATCGTCCCTGATACAATACCTTTTAAACAAATCCAACGAAGAAAATTTACACCTAACCATAGGCGATTTATCGATGGAGTTGGCGCAACGCAAAACCAATAACCATCCCAATGCTACGGCCATTGCGCTCGACATCAACAACGCAGTACAACGCCAAGCCGAAATCCAAAAAGCCGACATCGTAATTTCCATGTTGCCGGCGCACATGCATATTGAAGTCGCCAAAGATTGTGTGGCTTTCCAAAAAAACATGGTCACAGCTTCCTATATTTCCGACGCCATGCAAAGCTTAGATGCCGAAGTCAAAGCCAAAGGCTTGGTTTTTATGAACGAAATCGGACTCGATCCCGGCATCGATCACATGAGTGCGATGAAAGTGATAGACGACATCAAGGCCAAAGGCGGCAAAATGATTTTATTTGAATCCTTCTGCGGCGGTTTGGTAGCACCCGAAAGCGACACCAATTTGTGGAACTATAAATTCACTTGGGCACCGCGCAATGTAGTGCTGGCCGGTCAAGGCGGGGCTTCCAAATTTATCCAAGAAGGCAAATACAAATACATCCCGTACCACAAATTGTTCCGCAGAACCGAGTTTTTGGAAGTAGAAGGTTACGGCAGATTTGAAGGCTACGCCAACCGCGATTCCCTCAAATACCGCAGTGTGTACGGTTTAGACGATGTACTGACCTTGTACCGCGGCACCATTCGTCGCGTAGGATTTTCCAAAGCCTGGAATATGTTTGTACAATTAGGCATGACCGACGACACTTATGTCATGGAAGACTCAGAAAATATGAGCTACCGCGATTTCATCAATTCGTTCCTGCCGTATTCTCCAACCGATTCGGTGGAAATCAAAACCCGTTTGCAATTGGGTATTGAGCAGGACGACATCATGTGGGACAAATTGCTCGAACTCGATTTGTTCAACCCGAATAAAAAAGTCGGACTCCAAAATGCCACACCGGCGCAAATCTTGGAACGCATCCTCAACGACAGCTGGTCGCTACAACCCGATGACAAAGACATGATTGTCATGTACCACAAATTCGGCTACGAAATCAACGGCGAGCGGAAACAAATCGACTCCAAAATGGTCTGCATCGGCGACGACCAAACCTATACCGCGATGGCCAAAACCGTAGGTTTACCGGTAGCCATGGCGACCTTGCAAATTCTAAACGGCAACATTAAAACGCCGGGCGTACAATTACCTATTCGTCCTGAAGTGTACAATCCTATTCTAAAAGAATTGGAAACTTTCGGTGTGATTTTCAAAGAAACCGAAATGCCTTATGTTGGCTACAATCCGGACCGATTGTTAGGAAATTAATAGCGTAGCTGAGTTGCTTAGAAGCGAATGGCTCGGGCGTTTTTGGAATCGTAATTCCTGCTGTCCGTTCTACTCCGCCTGCCTGCCGGCAGGCAGGTGCCACTGCCATCAGGGCTAGTCGACACACCATTTTACCTTCAGCAAAACATCTTATAAACCAAAATCTTAACCGATTTTGGTTTTTTTGTTTAAAACAAAAAGTAAATCGCTATTTTTACTTTAAAGTTTAAACTATGAAAATTAATCAACTACAAATAGAGATAGACGATTTGAAATTAAAAGGAGCAAGCCCTGTGGGCTTGAGGTACACAAGCTTTAGCTTGTGATATTCATCCTAAACACATAAGCCTATGAAAATTAACCAGCTACAAATTGAAATTGACGGTATAGACAAAGAAATCCTCCGCGACCTGATGGAAGATGCCCGAAAACCGATACTGCAAATCGCCAATAAAATCGGGATTTCCGGCGCGGCAATTCACCAACGTTTGCGCAAACTCGAAGAAGCCGGTGTGATTTCAGGTTCCAAAGTGGTCATCGACAACAAAGTGTTAGGCTACAAAACCATGGCCTTCATTGGCATTTATTTAGATAAAGCTTCCAGCAACTCCGACGCCGTAAGAGAACTCAAAAAAATTCCTGAAGTATTGGAATGTCACTACACCACCGGAAATTGGAGCATTCTCATCAAAATTATTTGTCGCGACAACGAACACCTGATGCAATTACTCAACAAAAAAATCCAACCCATCGAAGGCGTTTCAAGAACGGAGACTTTTATTTCTTTAGAACAGCAATTGGAACGACAGATTCAGCTCTAGTTCGGAGTAAGGAGTTAAAAGTTGGGAGTTAAAGAAATAAAAGTTATGAGAAAAGAGTTCAAATGGATTTTGTTCTATGTGGTTTATGTAATTGCAATACTTATTGGCGACAAAATGGCTCCAAGCGGGCCGTGCACTCCGGGATTGGGTTTCTTTCTGTTCTTATTATTAATTCCTATCAGTATAATTTTATTGCTAAAAGACATCTATAAATATTACCGAGAACCGGGAAAATCGAGATTGTATTCTATCTTAATTCATCCTTTGATATGGTCACTACTTTTTCTGTGTCTGCATTTCAAAATTTTTTAAATAAAAAACCCGCTACTTTCGTAACGGGTTTATTTTTATTCGTCTCTGGAACCTCCAAACACTTGCAGCGCCCAATACAAAAGCGAAGCTAATGCGCCAATCGCGGCGACTACATAAGTTCGGGCGGCCCATTTTAAAGCGTCTTCAGCACCGGCGTATTCTTGTTGGCTGACCATATTTTTATTTTTCAACCAAGCCAAAGCGCGGTTACTCGCGTCGTACTCAACCGGTAAAGTGATAAAACTGAACGCTGTGGCTACAGCCATCAATAGCAATCCGGCTACAGCTATATAATATCCTAGACCTAAACCGGCAGCCGCTCCTAAAATCAAACCTCCGATAATTAACCATTGTGACATACCTGAAGCTACATTGACAATCGGCACCAACTGCGAGCGCAACTGCAACATATTGTAAGCTGTGGCGTGTTGTACCGCATGACCGCATTCGTGTGCGGCAACTGCAGCAGCGGCAGCATTTCTTTGGTTGTAAACGCCTTCGCTTAAGTTAACCGTTTTGTCCGTTGGATTGTAATGGTCGGTCAATTGGCCGGGTGTGGAAATCACTTTTACATCGTAAATGCCATGATCGTGCAACATTTGGGTGGCGATTTCGGCACCGC
>JBEBBH010000097.1:0-25614 GCA_041158485.1 Bacteroidota bacterium
GGGAAGCCGATTTTTACCGGCTCAAATTTTGAGTTGCGTTTCGAATGTGAAGAGGCAATTGAATTGTTTAAGGCCTCTATTGAAACCTATAGTTTTTTGAGGTTCAAAACTGCTAAAGGGAAGAGTTTCTTTAAAGTGATGAAAGGTGATAAGGTTTTTGCTGTCAGTAGAAAGTATTCGACTGAACTGATGATGCAAAAGAGTATTGATGAAATTGTGAAATATGCTGCGCAATCGGAGATATTAGACTTTTCCTCAGGGGATTCTATTTTTTCGGAGCTGTAATGAGTTTTTTTTGAAAAACAGCAACTGAGTTAAATAAGAAAAGCCACGCAATGCGTGGCTTTGATTCTTTCTGTAATTTAAAATTACTTAGCAGCAGCAGTTGTGTCAGCAGCAGCAGCAGTTGTGTCAGCAGCAGTTGTGTCAACAGCAGCAGTAGTATCAACAGCCTCTACAGCAGTTGTGTCAGCAGCTGGCTCAGCAGCAGCGTCAGCTTGTTTACAAGAAACTACAGTTAAAGTAGCAACAACAGCTAAACTTAAAAATACTTTTTTCATCTTACTTAATTATAAAAGGTTAATTATTAATTCGGAGCAAAGATATAAATTTTTTTATTCAGAAAAACTTTTATTTAACTTTTTTTAAAAATCATCTTTGAATTCCGTTTTTTGTTTAGCAACAATCGTGCCAAAACAAAAATATTTGTTAAAATTATTTTCTTTCTTTGGGATAAATGATTTTCATTTCTTCAATAAGGTTTTTAGCCCCGGCAAATTTATCCACGATGAACAATACATAACGCAAGTCAACCATAATGTTTCGGCAAATTTCAGGGGAATAATAAATATCACTCATGGTACCTTCCCAAACCCTATCAAAGTTTAACCCAATCAAATTTCCTTTGGAATCTAAAGCCGGACTACCCGAATTTCCTCCGGTTGTGTGATTGGTAGCAATAAAAGCGACGGGCATTTTGCCATTAACGCCGTACTTGCCATAATCTTTAGCGTTGTACAATTCTATTAGTTTTTTAGGAACGTCAAACTCGTAATCGCCCGGAATATATTTTTCCATTACGCCGTCTAAATAAGTAAACGGTTCATAAACTACGGCGTCATTCGGTTTGTAACCTTTAATTTTACCGTAGGTTACTCTTAGCGTGCTGTTGGCATCAGGGAAAATGCGAGCCGATTTCGGACTCAATTCCATAATGGCTTTCATGTAGGTTCTCTGAGTTGCAATATTTCTCAGGTTGATTTCGTCATATTTAGGAGCTACTTTTTTCAAATGACTGTCAGCCATTACTTTGATAAGCAGAAATCCACGATCTTTATTTAGTTTTTCCAATACCGTTTTGCTATCGCCGGAGAGCAATTCTTTAATTTGATCGTAGCTTGCCAATTGTGACTGACTGAAAACATCTGAAGCCAAACTTGTGGCATTCACGTTTTCAAATTCTTTAGGTAAAAATGCTTTTGGATATTTGTCGGCGTAAATTGTAATCAGTTGTTCCAGTACTTTTTCGTCAACCTTAGGATTGAAATCTTTGTAAAAATCGCCTAAACCGGTAATTAAATTGTTTCTTCTGTCGTTAAACGATTGCTCGCCTTTGGTGTTGTAAAGTTGTTCCAATTGGTACAACTTATAGCCCAAGCTTAAAATCTCGGTATTGCGTAAAGCAATCTCACTGAAAATATCTCTGGCCAAAGCATATTCCTGGATTTCAGTGTAATTTTTTTCAAAATCAGCTAATAAATTGCCGTACTCGGCTTGCTTGCCGGCAGCGGCCACTTTCTGTTGAAAATCGGCTTCAAATTGTTTTTTTACACCAACCGCATTGGCTTTTTTCAAACCTTTGGTTTCACCCATCCATTTTTTCCAAGAATTAGCAATGCTTGCATTTTTAGAAGCATATTGAATTTTGATGGCGTTGTCTTTGCGCATAAACTCGTTTTGCACTTTTAAAGTTGCATCTCTGATAGCTACTTTAGCCGGATTGAACGTATTTACAATTTGTTCAACGGCAATAGCCGGAAGGTATTCCTGAGTTCTTCCGGGATAACCCATTACCATTGTGAAGTCGTTTTCCTTTAATCCTTTCAATGAAATAGGGAAGAAGTGTTTTGGTTTGTAAGGCACATTGTCTTTTGAGTAAGCCGCCGGTTTATTGTTTTTGTCGGCGTAAATTCGGAACAAAGAGAAGTCGCCGGTATGACGTGGCCAAACCCAATTGTCGGTATCAGAACCAAATTTACCTATGGAACTTGGTGGTGCGCCAACCAATCTTACATCACGGAAGGTTTCGGTTACAAATAAAATGTATTGGTTGCCGTCAAAAAATGTTTTGATGCTGTTTTCTTGCCACGATTCTTTCGGCAATGTTTTGCTTAATGAACTGATGTTTTCTTGAATTTTTTTCTGTTTGTCACTTTCCGAGGCAATACCGCTCGTGCCTTCCAATACTTTAGTCGTCACATCTTCAATGCGAACAATAAAGGTCACAAATAAATCTTTATTCGGTAATTCGTCCTCCATTTTATAAGCCCAAAAACCATTAGTAAGATAATCGTGCTCTACGGTGGAATGACTTTGAATGTTGTCGTAGCCACAATGATGATTAGTTAAAATCAACCCTTTGTCTGAAATGACTTCGGCAGTACAACCGCCGTCAAAATGAGGCACGGCATCTTTTATACTGGATTGATTGACCGAGTAAATGTCTTCGGCAGAAATTTTCATACCCAAATTTTTCATTTCGCTTTCGTTCATTCCTTTTAATAAAGAAGGAATCCACATTCCGCCCTGTTGTGCTTGTACTTGTACAACAATAAATAGGAGTAACAGTCTTAAAAATTTCATGTATTTCATGTGTTTGTATTTGAGGAGTTTGTTTGTTAATCGTTGTTGATGTGATTCAAAATTACTGCCGTTGCTCCTTTGTTCATTTGGACAAAGGTTTCGGCGATGTGTCCTTTTTCGTGGCGAATGTCAGCATTCATAATCAAATTATCGAAGGCATCATTCAATTGTTCCTGACTAGCAATAGTGATACAACCTTCCATATTGACTAAAGCGGTGGCTTCGGCAAAATGACTGTAATTCGGACCAATCACTATGGGTACACCAAAAGTAGCTGGTTCCAGTATATTGTGTACGCCCGGATGACCAAATCCGCCGCCAACATAAGCAATGTCTGCATAACTGTAAATCTTCGTCAAAATGCCGATAGTATCAATGATAAAAACTTGGTAATCCGATAACTTTTTGCCGTCTTTTTCAGAAAACAATACCGTTGGTTTCGTTAGTTGCTCTTGTAAGTTGGCAATTTGTTCGGCTTTGATATTGTGCGGCGCGATGATGAATTTAACTTCGTTGGAACACTGATTGATAAAAGTCACCAACAATTTTTCGTCTTTAGGCCATGAACTTCCAATGACTATGGTGGTTTGGTTGTTTTTGAATGCTTCAATGAAATCCAAACTATTATCGCGATCTAATATCGAAACTACTCGGTCAAATCTGGTATCGCCTGAAATCTTTACATTATGATAGCCGAGGCGTTGCAGCAACATTTTGGAACTTTCATTCTGCACAAAGAAATAGTCGAAAGTTTTCAATCCTTTTCGGTAAAAACCGCCGTACCATTGAAAGAACGCTTGCTTTTCTCTGAAGATTCCTGAAATCAAATAGGTTTTAATACCTGCTTGTTTCATAACTTTGAGGTAATTTGGCCAGTATTCGTATTTGATAAAAAACGCCAATTCGGGTTGCACCAATTGCACAAACTTTTTAGCGTTTCGCTCTGAATCCAAGGGTAAGTAAACCGTAACATCAGCCACAGTATTGTTTTTGCGAACTTCATAACCCGAAGGCGAGAAAAACGTCAATACAATTTTGTGGTTTGTATATTGGGCTTTTATTTTCTCCATTACCGGCAGTCCTTGTTCGTATTCGCCCAAAGAAGCAGCATGAAACCAAATCGTTTTATCGCCCGGTTGGATTTTTTCGGATATGGTACTGAAAACGGTTTTTCGACCATTCACAAATAGCTTCATTTTCGGACTGAAAAGTGCCAAAAATTTAACGGTTGCAGTAGCTAAAAGCAGAATTAAATGGTACAAAAAATACATTCCGAAAAATTTGATGCGCTAAAATACGTTTCTTTTGCCGAATAGGATATTCTACTTCAGAATTTCTTACTTTTGCTACTCATAATTTTTTACAAGATGAGAAAAATTCAGATGGTTGACTTGAAAAGTCAATATGATAAAATTAAAGATACTGTTAACGCTTCTATTCAGGAAGTTTTAGATACCACTACTTATATTAACGGACCTTTGGTGCACGAATTTCAAAAGGATTTAGAAGCCTATTTGGACGTAAAACACGTGATTCCTTGTGCCAACGGAACTGATGCCTTGCAAATCGCCATGATGGGATTGGATTTGAAACCCGGCGATGAAGTAATCACTGCCGATTTTACGTTTGCTGCTACAGTTGAAGTAATAGCGTTACTTCAGTTAACCCCTGTTTTGGTAGATGTGGATATCGTTAATATGAATATTTCTATTGAAGCGATTAAAAAAGCCATCACACCAAAAACCAAAGCGATAGTGCCGGTGCATTTGTTTGGTCGCGCCGCCAATATGGAAGCGATTATGGCCATTGCGAAAGAACATAATTTATACGTTATTGAAGACAATGCACAAGCTATTGGTGCCAATTGTAAATTCTCAGACGGAACCAAAAAGAAAGCAGGAACCATCGGACATGTGGCATCTACCTCTTTCTTTCCATCCAAAAATTTAGGTTGTTACGGTGATGGTGGTGCTATTTTTACTAATGATGATGACTTAGCGCATAAAATCAGAGGAATCGTTAACCACGGGATGTACGTGCGTTACCATCACGATGTAGTCGGTGTGAATTCGCGTTTAGATAGTATTCAGGCCGGTGTTTTGAAAGCCAAATTGCCTTTCTTGGACGCCTACGGAAAAGCCCGTCAAGATGCAGCTCGTAAATATTCGGCTGCTTTTGAAGGACACAAAAACATCATCGCTCCAAACATTTGTGATATTTGTGATTGCCACGTTTTCCATCAATATACTTTGAGAATCATAGACGGTGACCGAAATGGTTTGATGGAACATTTATTGGCTAAAGGCATTCCGTGCGCCATTTATTATCCGATTCCGTTACATAGTCAGAAAGCCTATGCTGATGCTCGTTACAAAGAAGAAGATTTTCCGGTAACCAATCAGTTGGTCAAAGAAGTAATTTCTTTACCTATGCACACCGAGCTCGATGACGAGCAAATCAAATTCATCACTGACAGTGTTTTAGAATTTTTCAATTAATTATGAAAAAAGTTTTAGTAACAGGAGGTTTAGGTTTTATTGGTTCGCATACCGTAGTAGAGTTGCACAATGCCGGTTTTGAAGCGATTATTATTGATAATTTATCCAATTCTTCTATCTCTGTTTTAGACGGAATTGAGCGAATCATCGGCTACAAACCTTTTTTCCAAAATATTGATCTGCGCGAGAAAGCAGCAGTGCAGCAGTTTTTTGCCCAACAACAAGATGTGGTTGGCGTGATTCATTTTGCCGCTTCGAAAGCCGTGGGAGAAAGTGTGGAAAATCCGTTATTATACTACGAGAATAACTTGAATACTTTGGTGTATATTCTTCAGGAATTGTCAAAAATGCCGGAGGCTAACTTTATTTTTAGTTCGTCTTGTACGGTTTACGGGCAAGCTGAAAAAATGCCGATTACTGAAGACGCTTCTGTGCAACCGGCTATGTCACCTTACGGAAACACTAAGCAAATAGGCGAAGAAATCATCACCGATACGACCAAAGTGACCAACATCAACGCTATTTTATTGCGCTATTTTAATCCGGTAGGCGCGCATCCAAGTGCAGAAATCGGTGAATTGCCTAATGGTGTGCCACAAAACCTGGTGCCGTTTATTACCCAAACCGGTATGGGATTGCGCCAACAACTTTCTGTTTACGGCAACGATTATCCAACACCCGACGGCACGGCGGTTCGCGATTACATACACGTAGTCGATTTGGCCAAAGCGCATGTGGTGGCTTTACAAAGATTGTTGAATAAGCAAAACGCTGAAAAAGTGGAAACCTTCAATTTGGGAACTGGAACAGGAAGTTCTGTTTTAGAAGTTATTCAGGCGTTTGAAAAAGTATCCGGTCAAAAATTACCTTACCAAATAGTGGGCAGAAGAGAAGGCGACATTACGTCGGCTTATGCCAATACCGATAAAGCCAATACCGTTTTGGGTTGGAAAGCCGAATTGACTTTGGAAGAAAGTTTGGCTTCTGCCTGGAAATGGGAGCAAAAAATCAGAAGCTAAACCGGCTTCGAATCCTTTACTTTAATGATACCAAAAACCGATTTCAAACTGTTTTTCTGCTTATTTATTGTGGCGGTAGTTTGGGGTACGACCTATTTGGGTATTCGTGTAGCAGTTGAAACCATACCGGAATGGTACATTACTTCGAGCCGTCAAGGATTGGCCGCTTTAATTGTATTGGTCATTTTGTTATACAAAAAACAATTGGCATGGATCGGTTGGGAAAACTTCAAACTCCAATTGATTCCTGCTATTTTAATGATAGTCGTAGCCAACGGATTCACTACCATAGCAGAGAAAACGCTGCCTAGCGGATTGACATCTATTTTAAGTGCGCTTTCTCCATTAGTTGTTTTTTTGGGCGGCACTGTGGCCGGTTTACAAAAACCAACATTCAAAGGATTTATTGGAGTTTTGATTGGATTTCTGGGTGTGGTATTTATTTTTCGCGATGGTTTAGACGATATCTTAGATCCGAATTACAAAACAGGAGTACTTTTTCTCAGCATCGCCATTTTATCGTGGTCGTTTGGAACCTTGCACACCAAAATGCACACGCACAAGTCGAATAACATTGCCCTCAATTTATTTTATCAGTTTTCTATAGCTGCTGTGGTGCAATTCATATTGGCGTTGCTTTTAAATCCGAATGTTGATTTTACGTCTTGGAGCGCACGCAGTATCGGCGCTACCTTATACCTTTCGGTTTTTGGTTCGGTGATTGCTTTTTTTGCGTACCATTATGCGTTGAAACGAGTATCAGCTATTCAAATTACAGTGCTCAACTATTTCAATACCGCTATTGCCGTATTCTTAGGTTGGCTGTTGTTGGACGAGGTCATTACGACCGACTTCCTTATTGCTACAGTGTTGATTATTTTAGGTGTTTTTATCACCAACTACAAGCGTCAATAAAAAATCCCACGCTTGCACATGGGATTTGGTCTTATTTTTTTACTGATTCTTTAAGCTTTTTAGCTGCTTCCTCCATTTTTTCAGCACTTTTGAGTTTGGCGCTGTCAATTTTAGCTTTGGTTTTTTTATTTAAAGAATCAATCTTGATTTTGGCTTTAATGGTAGCGGAATCAATGGTTTCGTTTACTTCTTCTTTTAAAGCATCTTTAGCGGCGTCTAATTTCTCTTGGGTTTCATCTTTACAAGAAGATAGCAAAGCCAATAAGGCTAAGGATAAAACAATCTTTTTCATTTTTCTTTTATTTAATTTTTAATAACAAATTGGGATTAGGGCAATTCTGCAAATAAAATGCCAAGGTTTTTGAACTGCAAACACCCGGATAATCACCTTTTTTATTTTCCATATCAATGATGATTTGAAAATGCAAATGCGGCGCGTAATCGCCGTTTATTGGTGGCAATCCTAAAGTAGCCATGCGTTCGCCTTTGGCTATTGTTTGTCCCACACTTTTATCTTTCAAACTGTCTAAACTCAAATGTCCGTAAAGCGTGTGAAATTTACAACCTTCAATTTCATGTTCTACAATAATAGTCGGACCGTAATCGCCTAAAGCCTCATTATTTTGAAAGCTGTGAATTTTGCCTTCTAAAGCGGCATAAATCGGCGCGGCTTCGTTTATCCATAAATCCAAACCGATGTGAATGTTGCGCTCGTCAGTGTTTTCGTTTTTGAAAACGGTACTTCTTTGGTATAAATTACGGGTTTCGTTGTAGCCACCGAAAGCAATTTGTGCTTGATGTTCGTCTAAATGCCGCTGAATAAAATGTTCATAATCGGCCGCAGTAGTTGGTTTGTGTTTGGCCAAATCATCATTGGTAACCGATAAATCCAAAGCAACATAACGGTTATAGCCGATGTGGTTGGCTATCACTTTAGCTGCTTCGGTTTGTTGTAAAATATCGTGTATTGGATTCATGGTACACAAAAATAAACAATCCTCGCAAAATCAATGTTTCACGAGGATTGTATTTTGTAATTATTTTTGAAATGCGATTAAGCGGAAATCGTTTCCACTTCGCGGTCGATTTTGTTGACTAAGCCAACCAATACTTTTCCGGGACCAACTTCGGTAAAGCTGCTCGCACCGTCTTTAATCATCTGTTGTACCGATTGTGTCCATTTTACCGGAGCCGTCAATTGGATGATTAGGTTTTTCTTGATTTCATCCGCATTAGAAACGGCGCTGGCTGTTACATTTTGGTACACCGGACAGCTTGGTTCGTTAAAAGTAGTGGCTTCAATAGCAGCGGCTAATTCTTCGCGTGCCGGTTCCATCATAGGCGAGTGGAACGCACCACCTACCGGTAACAACAATGCTCTTTTAGCACCGGCAGTTTTCATGGCTTCACAGGCTTTTTCTACCGCAGAGAATTCTCCGGAAATTACTAATTGTCCCGGACAGTTGTAATTGGCGGCAACCACAACACCGTCAATAGAAGCACAAACGTCTTCTACAATTTTGTCGTCCAAGCCTAAAACTGCGGCCATAGTCGAAGGGGTAATTTCGCAAGCCTTTTGCATGGCCATTGCGCGTTGGGAAACTAATTTCAAGCCGTCTTCAAACGACAAAGTACCATTGGCTACCAATGCGGAAAACTCACCTAACGAATGTCCGGCAACCATATCCGGTTGGAAATTGTCTAAGGTTTTGGCCAAAATCACCGAATGTAAAAACACAGCCGGTTGGGTTACTTTGGTTTCTTTCAATTGTTCGGCGGTACCTTCAAACATGATATCTGTGATACGGAAGCCTAAAATGTCGTTGGCTTTTTCAAATAAGGCTTTAGCCGTAGCCGAATTTTCATATAAGTCTTTGCCCATTCCGGTGAACTGAGCGCCTTGACCGGGAAATACATATGCTTTCATTGGAATAAAATTAGAGGACAAAAATAAGGATAACTGTCGAATAAAGAACTACTCCCGTAAAATTGTAACTTTTGGGTGTTCTATTACGTCCAATAGCAAACTTAAAACCAAAAAACTATGAAGAAGTATTTACTGTTTGTAATTCTTTTCTTTTTACTGATTTATTTAACCATGCCTGTCCTCAACTACGGATTTTACAGTATAGGGGTCGTTGCTTTATTGCTGTTGTTTGTCTTATTCTTGCTCTCTCTGGGCATTACAACTGACAAAGCCGGCAAGAAATTCATCGTTAATCAAAAGCCTAAGAAGTGGATGTTATGGGCGATTGCTGTTGTTCTTGTTTATTTGACAGTGGTACCTTTTATTACTTCGGCTACTTTTTTACACACATCAAAGTACCAAAAGATGATTGGTGAGGTGAAAAAAGGCAGTGAAATTTCGAAACACATTGCGCCGATTTCTATGGACAAAATCAGAGTGGTCGATCAGGATTTGGCTTATCTGTTAGGCGAAAAAATTATCGGATCACAACCGGCTCTGGGGAGCCAGATTCAATTGGGGCGATTTGCCATTCAAAAAGTCAACAACGAATTGTTTTGGGTAGCCCCTTTATTGCATTCGGGTTTCTTCAAATGGTTTAACAATCAGGAAGGAACTCCGGGTTATGTTATGGTTTCCGCCACTAATGAACGCGATGTCAGATTGGTAGAAACCATTAACAATAAACCACTCCACATCAAATACCAACCGGCAGCTTATTTCCAAAGCGATATTCAACGTCATGTGTATTTTAACGGTTTCGCTTCCACCGGGTTGGAGGATTTTGTTTTCGAAATTGACGAAGCCGGAAATCCGTATTGGGTGATTTCGACTTATCAAAAAGAAATCGGGTTTTCCGGAAAAAATGCTACCGGCGTTTTAGTAGTCGATGCCCAAACCGGAGCAATACAACAATATGCTATAGCCGATACACCGGCTTGGGTTGACCGTATCCAGCCTGCTGTGATTGTTGAAGAGCAATTGAACGATTGGGGAGAATTAATCAATGGTTATTGGAATTTCTCTAACCGAGATAAATTGCAAATTACCGAAGGCTTGACCCTGGTTTACGGTAAAAATGACCGTTCGTATTGGTACACCGGATTGACTTCTGTAGGTAGCGATGAAAGTGCTGTTGGGTTTGTTTTAGTCGATACGAGAACCAAAGAAACTACTTTTTACAAGCAAAGTGGTGCTACAGAATATGCCGCGCAGCAATCGGCGGAAGGTAAAGTGCAAGAAAAAGGATATGTGACTTCACTGCCTATTCCGTATAACATTAACGGCATTCCGACTTACGTAATGACGTTAAAAGACGATGGCGGTTTGGTCAAAATGTATGCGATGGTAGCTATAAACGATTACACCATAGTTGGCGTTGGAAACTCTATGCGAGAAACCTTAACGGCTTTTAAGAGTGCTTACAATTCTTCCGGTAACAAAATTAATCCGGGTACGGCTGCCGCTAAGAAAAGCATTAAATCGGTAATCACCCGTATCCAAAGTGATGTGAAAAACGGAAACAGTTTTTACTATTTCACCATCAAAGATTATCCGAGGATTTTTGTCGGTTCAACCCAAGTTTCGGGAGAATTGCCTATTACAGTGGTAGGCGACAGCATAGAGATTTCGTTTGATATCGATGAAGAAAAAATTATAGACGTCACCCGATTTGACAATAAAGCTTACCAATAATCAAAAAGCCCTAACAACTGTTAGGGCTTTTTTTATAGTGTAATGTTCGAGACAATTTGTTGTAAGGTCTGTTCCAGTTCGAGGTTAATAATTTTTCCTTCTTTGAAATTATCATAAAAACTCGGTAACGAAAAACTGCCTTTTAATTCAGCGCCTTGAAAAGGAAATCGTTTAGTCGCAATGTCTAAAACACTAGCGCCGTCGCGTGCGCCCGGAGAAGTGGCTAATAAGAGCATCGGTTTTTGTTGGAAGGTTTTGGCGTCAATTCGCGATGCCCAATCCAATACGTTTTTGAAAGCGGCCGAGTAAGCACCGTTATGCTCCGCCAAGGAAAGCACTATGAGATCCACACTTCCAATTTTATCATAAAATTCCTGAGCCAACGGATGAATTCCGTCTTCTTTTTCACGGTCAACGGAAAAAACCGGCATATCATAATCGTTTAAATCTAAAATTTCAACGGTGGCATTTTCAAACAAACCAGCGGTATAAATAGCTAATTGTTTGTTGATGGAGTTTCTGCTCGACGAACCGCCAAACGCTAGTATTTTTTTCATTTAGTTTCGTTAAGATAATATGTTAAAGCACCGGATGGACACTTTTTAATCGTTTCTATAATTTTTTCGGTAGTCGAAGCTTCGGGGGTTATCCAAGGTTTTTCTTTAGGTTTAAATACATCAGGATTGTTTTTGACACAGTTGGCCGAATGTATGCATTTGCCGGATTGCCAAACGATGGTCACTTCGCCGTTGGTGTATTCTTTGGTTAGGTTGTTAGGGTCCATGTTTTCTAGATTTTAGTATCAATTTGTATTGGGTTTTTCAGAATTTTGGAGACCGGACATTTTTCGGCAATCAGCAATAAACGCTCTTTGATTTCCGCAGTCACTTCGTTGGAAAACGAAATATCACGAGTGATAGTGGTGACCAACTCGCCGTTGTTTTCCTGAGACAAGTTTAGTGAAATGTGAATTTCCGGAATGTCCCAACCTTTGCGGTCGATGTACATGCGCAAGGTGGACAAAGTACAACCGGCTAAAGACGCTAAAAAAGTCGAAAACGGATCAGGGCCGATATTTTGTCCGCCTACATTTTCCGGTTCATCCATTAGTAAAGTCCCGTTGCGCCAAGTAATGGAACACAAGTATTTTTGGGTACCGATTTTTCCTTCTACATTGTTTTCTAACAGTGTTGCCATAAATTATTGTTTTATAAAACGTCTCTGAATTCAGGAACTTTGTCGAATACGCTTTTGGCAAACGGACAAAGCGGGATAATTTTGATGTTGTTTTCCCGAGCATATTCAACAGCTTTGGTGACCATTTTTTTGCCAAAGCCTTTGCCTTCATTTCCGGGATTGACTTCGGTATGGTCGATGATGATTTTGTCATCACCGGCAAAAACAAATGTCATCATGGCTTCTTGTTCGCCATCGACTTCTATATAAAAGAAACCTTTTTTACCGTCTATTGTAAGTTGCACTTCGTTGTTCATCTTTGTTGCTTTTTAGATTTTTGTCATTTCGATGAAGGAGAAATCACATTATATTTATCAAAACTATGCGATTTAGCTCTACTGAACTAAAGGCTTCTCCTTTGTCGAAATGATAAGTAAATTATTGAAACATTGGTACTTCCATCAACAAAATTTCAGCCTCGGAAGTGGCTTCAAAAGTAACATTCTCAAAATCGGTTATGCCTAAGCCATCGCGTTGGTCTAAATCTTGTCCGTCAACTTTCACGCTTCCTTTAATAACAAATACATAAAGGCCATTTCCTTCTAATTTACGGCTGTATTCTAAAGTAACACCTTGGTCTAAATTACCCATATGGAACCAAGCGTCTTGGTGAATCCAAACACCGGCATCATCAGCGTTAGGGGATAAAATTTGTTGCAGTTTATTATAACGGTCGGTGGTATCTAAGGTTATTTGTTGGTAACGCGGTTCTACATTGCGGTATTTTGGGAAGACCCAAATTTGCAATAAGTTGGTTCTTCTGTCGTGATTCGGATTGAATTCACTGTGTTGGATACCGCTTCCGGCACTCATGACTTGTACATCGCCAAATTTGATGACTTCGGTATTGCCCATGCTGTCTTTGTGCGCCAAATCGCCTTCCAGCGGAATGGTGATGATTTCCATATTGTCGTGCGGATGCGTTCCGAAGCCCATACCGCCGGCCACAATGTCGTCGTTTAACACGCGCAAAACGCCAAACTGCACTCGGTCGGGATTATAGTAACTCGCAAAACTAAACGTATGGTGTGCGTCTAACCATCCGTGATTGGCATGTCCTCTGGTCTCGGCTTTGTGTAAAACTGTATTTTTCATAGTATATAAATTTAGTAATTATTGTGATACAAATTTACAATCAAGGGTGAGCTGAGACACTTAATGTAGGTTAAGAAATGTTTGAAGTTCCTGAGTGGCTGAGTAACTAAGTTGCTGAGTTATTAAATAATTAGCAATATGAACTTAGATTAGCTTTACTTTTTCAACATTCGCGCTTTCATTTTACTGAAGAATTCCGGGGTAACACCAATATAAGAAGCGATTTGCTTTTGCGGCAATTTTTGGATGAGCGTTGGGTATTTTTTGCAGAATTTTTCATAGCGTTCCTCGGCAGTCAGGCTTAAGTTGTCCATCAAGCGTTCTTGGTTGGCTACTAACGAATTCTCCGTTAAAATCCGGAAGAATCTTTCCAATTTTGGGATTTCGAGATAAAGCTGTTCTTGGTTTTCTTTGGAAAGGATAATAATTTCAGCATCTTCCAATACTTCAATAAAAAGATTGCCGGGTTTTTGAGAAAGTAAACTGTACATGTCGCTGATCCACCAACCTTCGCAGGCAAAGCTCATTACGTGTTCGACTATATTGTCATTGATGTTGAAACTGCGCAGTAAGCCCGAATTCACGAAATAGCCGTCTTTACATACTTGACCGGCATTTTGCAATATCGTTTTTGCTTTAACTTTTCGGGTTTCGGTTTTAGACAAAAACAGTTGTTCTTCTGCCGACGTTAGGGAAATGTGTTTGGCGATATTGTCTAAAATCAGGCTCATGTTTCAAAAATACGAAAATAGCGCTAAAAAAAGCGGCCTTTCGAAGTGAGAGACCGCTTGGTTTTTAATGTTGATGACCGTCGTGATTGTCATGGTCGTCTTTTTTCATAGGCAATAGCTTGAAACTGGAAGCTACGAAACGACCGTCTTTAATTTCTCCGACAACTTCGGCTTTTCTCACTGCCGAGCAAAAACCATCTTCGGCATGCGCATCGCCGTGTTTGTTGATGTCGGTTCCGTCTACGAAATAGGATTTTCCGTCGATACGAACGGCTAAGTCACAACCGGCTTTGCCTTTCATTCCGAATTGACACTGACCGCAAGAAGCTTCAACTACTTGTGGCTTTTTTTCTTGGGCATTGATGGCGTTAATTCCAAAAGTTAGGAAAGCCACTAACAATAATTTTTTCATGATTATACATTTACGGTTACTAATTTTGCGGTTTCCTTGGCTCTTTCCACTATAGTTTCTATTGGCGTTCCTATTGTATCGTTGGTCAATACAACACCCATTCGGCGGTAGGGACGAGCACTTGGTTTCCCAAAGATACGAAAATCGGTTTTGGGTAAAGCCGCTACCTCGGAAATTCCGCTAAAAGTTGGATTATTCGAATTTCCTCCTGCTAAAATTACAGCACTGGCTCCTGCTTTTTCTTGTGTAATTTCAAAGATGGGCAAGCTTAAAACAGCGCGCAAATGCAATTCAAATTCGTTGAAGTTTTGGGTGCCGGCTAAAGTAACCATGCCGGTATCGTGTGGTCGTGGGGATAATTCGGAGAAATATACGCCTTCGTTAGTCAAGAAAAACTCGACACCGAATAAACCGGCTCCGCCTAAAGCTTCGGTAACCTTTTTAGCCATGTCTTTTGCTTCTTGGAGGTCTTTGTCGGAAACTCGTGCCGGTTGCCAACTTTCTTGGTAATCGCCTCGCTCTTGTCGGTGGCCTATCGGTGCACAGAACAACGTGGGATTATTGTTTTGGGTAACGGTTAACAAGGTAATTTCAGAATGAAAATTCACAAAGGCTTCTACGATGACTTCGATGATGTCACCACGCGAACCTTCTTCGGCATATTGCCAAGCTTTTAAAATATCGGCTTCGGTTTTGATGGTGGATTGGCCTTTTCCGGAAGAACTCATCAACGGTTTTACCACACAAGGAATGCCAACTTCGGCTACTGCTTTTTGAAGCTCTTCCGCTGAGGTTGCGTATCTATAGTTGGCAGTACGCAAACCTAAGTCTTTGGCCGCTAAATCGCGAATGGCTTTGCGGTTCATAGTAAAGTTGGCTGCTTTAGCCGATGGCACAACCGTTATGCCTTGTTTTTCATAATCATAAAAGCGTTCGGTGCGAATGGCTTCGATTTCGGGAACGATAAAATCCGGTTGGTGTTTGGCTACGATACGGTCGAGTTCGGCACCATTGAGCATATTGATGACTTCGAAGTGGTGAGCGACTTGCATTGCGGGCGCATTTTCATAACTGTCGACAGCAATAACCGTTTGTCCGATGCGTTGGGCGGCGATGACAAATTCTTTGCCTAGTTCGCCGGAGCCGAGAAGTAGTATTTTTTTAGTCATGTTTAGACTTTTTAGATGGTTAGATTGTTAGACTTCTTAGATTTTAAAAGACTAGAACTTTTGCTAAAGTGTCTAACATTCTAAAATATCTAAGCTGTCTTTTTGCGTTAAGGATTGAGGCGATATCCTCGCAGTGTAGCGGAGAGATAAAGCCGAAAGCCTGACCCAAAGGGTAACGCTATAAAAAAGCCCCAAGTTTCCTTGAGGCGTATGGTTTTAAGCTAATGCTTCCTTAATTCTTTTAAAAGCTTCTGTTAGTAAAGCTTCGCTGGTTGCGTAAGACAAACGGATGCAGTTCGGGTTTCCGAAAGCGTCTCCTGTAACGGTAGCCACGTTGGCTTCGGAGAGCAAATACATCGAGAAATCGTCGGCGTTGTTGATGGTTTTGCCTCGTAATGTTTTGCCAAAATAGGCGGAAACATCCGGGAACAAATAGAAAGCGCCTTCAGGGATGTTGATTTTAAAACCGGGAATTTCTTGGGCTAAAGCAACTACTAAATCTCTGCGGTTTTTAAAGGCGGATACCATTTCGTTTAATACGCTCGGGTCGGCTTCTACGGCAGTAATCGTGGCGCGTTGGGCGATAGAGTTGGCGCCGGAAGTGACTTGGCCTTGCATTTTGGTACAGGCTTTGGCAATGATTTCGGGCGCGCCGATGTAACCGATTCTCCAGCCGGTCATGGCGAAGGCTTTGGCAACACCGTTTACGGTAATGGTTCTGTCGAATAGACCCGGAATGGAAGCGATGCTGCAAAACGTTCCGGAGAAATTGATGTGTTCGTAGATTTCGTCGGAAACGATATAAATGTTTGGGTATTTTGCCAAGACTTTGCCGATGGCTTCCAATTCTTCACGGTTGTACACCGAACCACTTGGATTACATGGTGAACTGAACCACATCATTTTGGTTTTCGGCGTAATGGCTTTTTCCAATTGTTCAGGTGTGATTTTGAAATCGCTTTCAACAGACGTTGGCACTTCTACCGGAACGCCGCCGGACAATTTGATGATTTCGTAATAAGAAACCCAATAAGGCGCGGGAAGGATAACTTCGTCGCCTTCGTTCAACATCACTTGTGCAATATTGTATAACGATTGTTTAGCGCCGGTGGAAACCACGATGTTGGCCGGTTTGTAATCGAGATTGTTATCTCTTTTGAACTTGCGGCAAATGGCTTCTTTCAGTTCTACATAACCATCAACAGGAGTGTAAGTACTGTAGTTGTCATCGATGGCTTTTTTGGCTGCTTCTTTGATGAAGTCGGGCGTGTTGAAATCGGGTTCCCCTAAACTGAGGCTGATAATGTCTTTGCCTTGGGCTTTTAATTCTCTCGCCAATGCTGCCATAGCCAAGGTTTGCGACGTAGAGAGATTGTTAATTCTGTCCGATAAAATACTCATTGTGTTGTTGTATAGGATGTTAAATGAAGAGACGCCAATAAAGGCGTCCCGTTTTTATGTTATGCTAATTGCGGTTGTCTACCCAATTCTCTTAAGTGCTTGAAATGAGAGGCAATTGCCGCTCGAGTGGTTTTGAACTCGTAATAAGGCAATTCACATTCTTTAGCCGTTTGCTTGACAATTTCGGCGATTTTGCCGTAGTGAATGTGGCTGATATTTGGGAAAATGTGGTGTTCGATTTGGTGGTTTAATCCTCCGGTGTAGTAGTTTACCAACCAGTTTTTTGGCGCAAAGTTAGCGGTAGTAAACAATTGGTGAATCGCCCAAGTGTTTTCGATTTCGCCGTTTTCATCCGGCACCGGATTGTGGGTGTCTTCTACCACGTGCGCCAATTGGAATACAACGCTTAAGATAACGCCTGCGGTGTAGTGCATTACTAAAAAGCCTAATACGACTTTCCACCAAGAAATTCCTATCACTATAGGCAATACTAACCAAATGGAGAAATAAATGACTTTAGTAATGATTAAAGTGGTCCAACGGATTGCCGGTTTCTTGAATTCACCATAAGATAAATTTCTTTTCAAATAGCGTTTCATTTGAAGAAAATCGGTAGTAATCGCCCAGTTGAAGGTTAATAATCCGTATAGGAAAATTGAGTAGTAGTGCTGGAATTTGTGGAAACGATACCATTTAGCGGTTTTGGAAAAACGCAAAATTCGTCCGGCTTCCAAATCTTCATCGTGACCCAAAATATTGGTATACGTATGGTGTAAAACGTTGTGTTGTACTTGCCAATTGTATACGTTTCCGGCTAGGATGTAAATACTACCGCCCATGATTTTGTTTACCCATGATTTGTTGGAATAGGAACCGTGGTTTCCGTCGTGCATGACGTTCATGCCTACGCCGGCCATACCGATTCCGATAACTACGTTCAATAACAGATAAGCCCAAAAAGGCATGTCCATAGCTAACAAGATAAAATATGGAGTTAGGAAAATGGTAAACATTACAATCGTTTTAAGGTGTAATTTCCAATTTCCTGTTTTGTCGAGGTTGTTTTCTTTGAAGTAGTTATTTACTCTGGAGTTTAGTGTTCTGAAAAACTTGAGGTTGTCGTTCTTAGAGAAAACGGGTGTTGTGGTATTCATAAATAAATGGGTATTCTAAAATTTCCGTAAAGATAATTATATAATTATTTTAAAGATGATAAAGCTATCATAAATATCAACGAAAACGCTATTTTTGTTGAAAACTCTTTTTATGGAAGAAATTATTAAACAATTTCCTAATCTTACTGATAATCAGCTTTTACAGTTTCATAAATTAGAAGCGCTATATCACGATTGGAATGCGAAGATTAACGTTATTTCCCGAAAAGACATCGACGAGTTGTATACCAAACACGTCTTACATTCGTTGGCCATTGCCAAAGTGCAACCTTTTGAGCCCGGAACTTATATTTTAGATGTCGGAACCGGAGGCGGATTTCCCGGGATTCCTTTGGCGATTTTATTCCCTGAAACGCGTTTTTACCTGATTGACGTTATCGCCAAAAAAATCAAAGTAGTTCAAGCCGTTGCTGATGGTTTGGGTTTAAAGAATGTGAAAGCCGAGCAAATGAGAGCGGAAAACGCCAAAGGCGATTACGATTTTATTGTCAGCAGAGCCGTAACCAATATGCCTGATTTTTACGGTTGGATTAAAGATAAAATCAAAAAACAAAACAAGCACACCTTACACAACGGTATTTTATACTTAAAAGGCGGCGATTTAACCGAAGAATTAAAAGATTTTCCGAAAGCCACTGAATATAACATAGCCGACTTTTTTTCGGATTCTTTTTTCGAAACCAAAAAAGTAGTGCACTTGCCGTTACAATTTAAGCCATAAAAAAAGCCTCTCGATCGAGAGGCTTTTTTTAGTTTTTAATGATCTTTTTGGTGATGCTTCCGTTTTCGGTGTTGATGTTGATGAGGTAAATACCTTTGGTCAACGAGACCGGAATTTCAAGTGTTCCGTTAATGTTTTGATGCTTCACACTATAAATGATTTTGCCTAACATATCGGTCACTGTGATAGCCGCATTTTCTATACTGTAATCACTATTGATTTCTATGGTTTTGTCTGCCGGATTTTTAATCCAAAGTGAAGTTAAGGCTTGGTCATTTGTTGCTAAAGCACCGCTGATAATTTCATTCAATGCAAAAGTCACGTTGTTGGAGTTTAAAGTCACGTGATTTTCATTAACCGTCGGTATCGAAGACGCCACAAACGGAGTCGTTGAAGCGCCTGTCACCTGAGCATACAAATTGTTAGTTCCGGAGATAGCCATCGAACTCCAAGTGGGAATAAACGTAAAATAATCGGCGTTTAAGTTGTCGAAAAACTCGGTTAGTAAAGGGTCTGCGCCTAAATCTGCTTGAAAACCGGTCATATCAAATCGACCTCCCGGAGCAGTGTCCAGTCCGTCGGTATCGGTTGGTGCTTTGGAATTCGCCAAACTTTCATAAACGGTGAACCAAGTAAAAAGATTGGCTTGCCCGCGGAATCGACTCACTTGATTGGTTTGGTTTGCGGCAGGAGTAAAGCGTAAGTTTATAATGGCGCGTTGGGTTGTGGTTACGTTAAACGTATGGTTCATCACTTCAAAATTCGGAGTGTAATTCATGGTTCCGTTTCCGGCTCCGTTGGCAATAGACACATTTCTTACAGTGGTTGGGAATCCCATGGTATTTAATTCGTTTTGAAATGCATTTCTGTAGTTAGGTGCGCCAACCGGTAACAGGGAAGCCGCAGCGGTGTTGAATTCGACGGCGCTTCCGGATTGAAGGTGTCCTTCCATGTGGTCGATAAGCATTTGTCGGGCGGCCGGACTTTTAATCAAACCATCTACAACCGGTTGAACGGCAGTACTTCCTAATGGTCCATAAGCCATATAATTAAACAAGTGCTGGAATCCAATAGGAACGTTAGCGCCTTTGTGTGGCGAGTCAAACGAAATATACAATCGTGTGTCGTGGTTTAAATTGTTCATTTCCATATAGCGCAAGGCGTAACGGGAAATCAGTCCGCCCATACTTGGTCCGATAATTACGTTTTTCTCGGCACCTACTTTTTGCGCGTTAATCAGATTAATGACTTGTACCAAAACGAAGGCATTTCTTTGGATAAAATCTACGCCCCCATCGATTACTGTTGTGGAGTTAGGACGTGTGTAATTCGGAAAGTTTACAATAACAATATCAAACCCCAGTGATCTTAAATAATCAGCTAAGTTTTGGTTGGTGCCATAATTCAAACCGGCATAGGTTATGGCAATACTTCTGGCATCTCCCGGATCAAAGCCGTCTACTAAAAAAACCGGTTTGTCCAAAATGCCATCAACAGTGTCAGGGAAAATCTCGTATTCGCCTTGACCGAAAAAGGCAGCAGTTTCACCAAAACCTTGGTACGGAATGGTGGCTGTTACCGAATTAACTGCGTTGGGAATGTAGGTGTTTTGTGTATTTCTGGCTGCTATTCCGGCTAAAGAAGCCACTTTTAGGGTAAAGGATTGATAAGTGGTTTCGCCGTTGTTGAATTGGATGCGACAGTTAACCGTTTGTTGTCCATCTTCGTTAAAATGAATGGTAAACGGTTGGTTTTGCTGAATGCGATGCCATTGTCCGTCTTCTTTGTTTTGATAAGCTATGTTGTTAATGATTCGGTTTGTAGTATTGAAGATAAAGGCATCTTTCAAAACGAAAGTAACCGTATTGGTTTTAGAAGTTCCGATTAAAGGCGAAATCAGGTTTACACTATGATGTTCAAAAATAGTTGCTGAACCTTCTTTGGGTTCGTATTGTTGGTTGGCATTTAAAAATACAGCACCGCTTTCAATGGCATTAGTGCTGATTTTTTCGAAATCGGTGATTAATACACTTAATGGAATTTCATTTTGTACGCCTCCCAATTTACCGGCGTTCTTCAATACTTCTAATTGAGGCAAGCGCTTTAAAAAATCGGCTCTTTGTATTTCGTGGTACAACTGAATAAAATAAGAGGCACTCACGTCTTTTTGACTGGCTTTGGTGGCATCCGCTAAGCCGAAAACCCTGTCGTAGATGATTTTGGTTTGGCTTTTCTCTTGCAGCAAATCACATGATTTGTCTTGGGCAAAAGTAAATAAGGATAGTAAACAAATTACCAGAAGCGTAATTTTTTTCATAGTTTCAATTTTTGATTTTGACGGTCGAATATACAAAAAATACCATTTTAAAAATAAAAAAAAGTCCAAGTATAACCTTGGACTTTTTTGATTCTGAATAAGATACGATTATTCTCCTAAAAACGGATAGCGGTAATCGGCCGGTGTAACAAAGGTTTCTTTGATGGTTCTTGGCGAAACCCAACGCAGTAAATTTTGCATCGAACCGGCTTTATCATTGGTTCCCGAAGCTCTGGCGCCGCCAAAAGGCTGCATGCCTACTACCGCTCCGGTTGGTTTGTCGTTGATATAGAAATTCCCGGCACTGTTTTGTAAAGCCAAAGTAGCTTCTTCAATCGCATAACGGTCTCTGCTGAAAATGGCTCCGGTTAAGGCGTATTCTGAAGTCTCATCAACTAGTCTTAATACTTCAGACCATTGAGCGTCTTCGTATACATAAACCGTCAATACCGGTCCGAACAATTCGGTTTCCATGGTAGTGTATTTCGGATTAGAGGTCAAGATTACGGTTGGTTCTATGAAATAACCTTTCGATTTATCATAATTCCCGCCAAAGATTACTTCGGCGTCGGCATCTTGCTTGGCTTGATCAATATATTTGGCCAATTTGTCAAAAGATCCTTCGTGAATTACAGCTGTAACAAAGTTGGAGAAATCTTCCGGGCTTCCCATTTTGATGGTAGCCAATTCTGTGCCCATTTCTTCTTTAATAGCCGGCCAAAGCGATTTTGGAAAATACGCTCTTGAGGCTGCGGAACATTTTTGGCCTTGGAATTCGAAAGCACCGCGAATGCTGTTGGCGACCACTTGTTTTACATTAGCACTCGGATGTACCATTATAAAGTCTTTTCCTCCGGTTTCTCCAACGATTCTTGGATATGTTTTATAGGTATGGATGTTTTGGCCGATTTTTTTCCAAATTTCTTTGAATACGAAAGTTGAACCCGTGTAATGAACTCCGGCAAAATCAGGACTCGACAAAACGGTATCGGTAATCATTACCGGATCTCCGAAAACTACGTTAATTACACCATCAGGCACACCGGCTTCTTGGAATACATCAATAATGATTTTAGCAGAGAAAACCTGACTGTCACTTGGTTTCCAAACTACAGTGTTGCCCATTAAAGCTGCACTGGCCGGAAGGTTAGCGGCAATAGCGGTAAAGTTAAAAGGTGTAATGGCATACACAAATCCTTCTAACGGACGGTATTCTACTCGGTTCCAAACATCAGAAACTGATTTGGGTTGGTCGCTGTAGATTTGTGTCATGAATTCTACATTATAACGCAAGAAGTCGATTAATTCACACGAAGCATCAATCTCGGCTTGGAAAATAGTTTTGGATTGCGCAATCATGGTCGCAGCGTTGATTTTAGCGCGGTAAGGTCCGGCAATCAACTCGGCAGCTTTTAAAAAGATAGCGGCTCTTTGTTCCCAAGCCATATTCGCCCATTTTTTTCTGGCTTCTAAAGCTGCAGTGATGGCTTGTTCAACGTGTTTTTTTTCGGCTAAATGATAGGTGCCAACCACGTGTTGGTGGTCGTGCGGTGCCGTCATGTTGCGGGTGTTACCGGTGCGGATTTCTTCGCGTCCGATATAATTAGGAACGTCAATGGTTTCGTTCCACATTTTTTGGTAGGCTGCTAAAACGGCTGCTTTTTCAGGCGAGTTAGGAGCGTATGATTTTACAGGTTCATTGACCGCTTTCGGGACATGAAAAAATCCTTTTGGCATATTTTATTAATTTGAAAATTAAACAATTTGAAAATTTTAAAATTCAATTCATACAAATAATTGAATTTTATACAAAAGTACAAAGGAAATTTTGAAATTTTGATAAGAGTAAACAAAGATTAATTTCTGGAGAACCGTGCTTTTAATTCAAAGCAAAAGGAGCGCTTAATTTGAAAGTCGGCACAATGACTTTAAATGTTTTGGTCGTCGTAAAGTTGATCATATTGAAGTGACCGCTCATGGCGCCAAACGGAGAAGCCAACAAACAACCCGAGTTGTAAGTATGTTTTTCGCCGGGTTTGAGTACCGGTTTTTTTCCGATTACGCCTTCGCCATCCACAATTTCTTTTTCATTAAGAGAATCTAAAATTTCCCAATGGCGCGAGTTGAGTTGTACCGAATCTTTGCTGTGGTTTTCGATGGTAATTTCATAACTAAAGGCAAAATGAATCTTATAGTTTTTGAAGTAAGTACCTTCAAAACTAGTCAGGACCGAAATTTTAATGCCTCTTGTTATTTGTGAAACCATGTAGTATTCATTCAATTAGGTTGTCAAATTTACAAAAAATACGCTTGCTTAAGTGAATTAGATGTTAAATTTTGATTAGTAAGTGATGTCAACGGAACTGGCAATTCCTTTGCCGATAATGCGGTCGTAGCGTTGGTTGTTTTCTCGATAATAAACCAAGGCAAAATAATTGTTTTCGGTTTGATGAAAGTTACCATCGATGGCGTTTTCTTCATCAACTTTACCGTTAGCATCTGCAATCACGTATTGATAGTTGGTAAATCCTTGCTTAATCATGATGGCTTTTTCGTAAACGGCTTTCTCGGCGTTGTATTCCATTTTGTTTTCTTCGCCTATAGCAAAACCGTTGAACATACCATTAACATAAACCGACTTTTTCCCAAAATAATTGGGTGCCGACAACGTAAAAAATACCCAAGCGTAATCGGCTTCGATTTCGTTGTTTTGGGCGTTGATGTTTTTAACGATGAAGTTTCCGTTGATGTCGGGATAATAGGTGTAAGGCGCACTGGCTCTGGCTTCGTGTAAATACAGATGTGCATTGTAAATGCCGCCGTTCGAGTCGATTCTTGCGATGCTGTTATTGGCTGCCCGGATGTCTTTGTTTTCAAAGAATAAAAACTCATTGCCGGCCCAAAATTGGGTTTCGGTGTCGTAGCGGTAAATCAAATCGTTTCCGATAGTGTATTGCGGTTTGATTCCGGTAATGGCATTGTCAAATTTGCCGTTTTGCAACAACATGACTTTAACGTTTTGTAGCGGACTTTGGAAAGTGATGGTCGTCGATTTGATGGTGAAGTCCAAATTGTGTTTTTGATTGGTGACCGATAAGTTTCGGGCTCTTCTGACTTGCATCGGAACGGTGACCAATTCTTCATACAAGATGAATTTTTTGGTAAAAACCACTTCTTTGTCATCGTTTAAAATTTTAATCACATAATTACCGCTTACACGAAATTGGGTAAAACGGTTGGGGAAAGTCAACCGATAATGTGAATACAATTGTAAAGTGGTAAGCGAATTGGAGTAATCCTGAATGCGTTGGTCATCGAAACCGTTCAGGTATTCGTTTTTAAACAATTGCGAAGGTTTCCAATCGTAATCGCAATGCGTGATGGTGTAGAAATAATTGGCTTCGTTGCCGTACAAATCGTCAAACTGAAACTGAAAAGTATCGCCCAATCTGAAAATCGGAATGGCATTTTGACTGTTTTGGACAAAGCTGACGGTTTTGATATTATAAGGTGGCGGAATTTCTTTTTCAACTTGAGCAACAACGCAGCAAGTCAATAACAGCATACTAAAGGCAAAAATTCTTTGAATCATAGCTTTTCTATCAGAATAGTAAAGATACTAATATATTCTGAACCAAAACAATGTCGAAAAGTATTTTTACTTGTAGCAAACGGGAATGATTTCGCCCTTGGCCAAACAATATTTCTCGACCAATTCAGGAGCGATTTTATTGGTGTAGTCTTCTTCAACTACAGTAAAACCGATGCTTCTCAATTTGTCGAAATAATCCCTGCCGTACACGCGAACGTGATCGTATTGCCCGAAAATTTTAGCGCGTTCTTTTTGGTCGGTGATGCTGTCATCTGAAAAAGTTACCGCTCTAGACAAGTCTTGCGGAATCTGGAAAATGCCCATGCCGCCCGGTTTCAACACACGATACAATTCCTGCATGGCTTTGGTGTCATCCGGAATGTGTTCCAAAACGTGGTTGCAAAAAATGATGTCGTAATGGTTGTCTTCAAAAGGTAAGTTGCAAATGTCGGCCTTTACATCTGCTAAAGGAGACAGTAAATCGGTAGTTGTATACTCGATGTTACTTTGTTTCTTAAAGCGTTTGTAAAATTCCTGTTCGGGGGCAAAGTGCAAGACTTTCTTTTTCTCTTTGGCGGTGAAAAAATCGGTTTCGTTTTGCAAATACAACCACAGTAAACGGTGTCTTTCCAACGAAAGTGTACTTGGAGACAGTACATTGTTTCTCTGATTACCGTAGCCGTAAGGTAAAAACATGCGGAAACTTTTCCCGTCAATCGGATCTGTGAAACGACTACCTTTTAACAAAAAAGCTAAAATTGGTCGCACGACTATGCTTAACCGAATTAAAATTGGTCTCGGAATGGTGTT
>JBEBBH010000098.1:0-3124 GCA_041158485.1 Bacteroidota bacterium
CCATCACTAAGGCGTCATATTGATCAGCTAAATCGCAAATTTTATCCAAAGGCGCTACCAATCCGTCCATAGAAAATACGCCATCGGTAACAATCAGTTTGAAACGATGTCCGGCTTCAACGGCTTTTTTCAATTGGTTTTCCAAGTCTTCCATGTTGGAATTTTCGTAGCGGTAACGCGCGGCTTTACACAAACGCACACCGTCAATAATCGAAGCGTGGTTCAAACTGTCGGAGATGATACAATCTTCTTCACCCAATAAAGGTTCGAAAACACCGCCATTGGCATCAAAAGCTGCAGCATATAGAATGGTGTCTTCGGTACCGTAAAACTCGGCTATCTTTTTTTCTAAGGTTTTGTGAATGTCTTGCGTACCGCAAATGAAACGCACCGATGACATTCCGAAACCGTGCGAATCCAAAGCGTCTTTGGCAGCTTGAATCACTTCCGGATGGGATGATAATCCTAAATAATTGTTGGCACAAAAGTTTAAAACTGTTTCTCCGTTAACCGTAATTTCGGCTCCTTGCGGTGAAGTGATGATTCTTTCTCTTTTAAAAATACCGTTTTGTTCTATGGTATTGAGTTCGTTTTGTAAGTGTTGTTGAATTTTTCCGTACATGATTGTTATTGTAGTTTGTCTATTGTCTGTTGTCTGTTGTCTGTTGTCTGTTGTCTGTTGTCTGTTTTGATGTTACAAATTTACTACTTCCAAACGTTCTCCAATGTAAACCAAAGCTTTTTTAGTCACTTTAAAGCCCATTTTTTCTATGGCATTTTGGTAATTTTCTAATTGCGCAGTGTATTTGGCTTGGTGTGCTCCGGTTTTGTAATCCAACAAATAGATTTCTTTATTCGGATTGACAACCATTCGATCGGGTTTGACCAAATGACCTTCTTTTTGAATAATGGTCTGTTCGTTTAAAATTGTATTGCCGGACGCAAAATAAGGCAACAGGTCTTTATGCACGACTACTTGTTCCAATGTTTGCGCAATGGTTTCCTTTTGCGAAGCGATGATTAATCCGTTTTCGATGGCTTTGGTCAGCGCCAATTCAATATCGTCTTTGGTTTTTACAAAAGACAAGATTTCGTGTAAAATAGTCCCGAATTCAATCGCTTTTTGCTGTTGGGTATTCCACATCAAACTTTCTTTTTGGGCAATTTTGATGTTTTTCGGATTTAACGTAGCCGATAATTGCGGAATCACTGCTGTAGTTGAGGCCGATATTTCGGTTTCAGACAGTTTTTCGGCTTGACCAAAAGCGTAGTCAAGTTGGTTTTCATCGAATGATTCGCCTATGAATTTGATGAAGAATGTCGCCATATTGTTCGGATATTCTCCCGAAGTTTTGTTGCGCGATTGCATCCCCGAAATAATGTACAACTGTTCTTCGGCACGTGTCAATGCCACATACAACACGTTGATGTTGTCCAGCAACTCTTCTTGCTTTTTTTGTTGGTAAAGAGTATTCGCTTCTTCGCCGTAACTGCTTACTTTACTGCTTTTGTCTACCAAAACTTTTGGCAAACCAATGGTTTCGGCGTCGGCATTGAGCCACATCTTTTCTCTTGGACCTTTGCTGTAATCTTCTTCGGCAAACGGAAAAATCACCACCGGAAATTCGAGTCCTTTCGATTTGTGAATGGTCATAATCCGAACCGCATCATTGCCTTCGGGCGACGGAATGCTGAGTTTCTCCGAATTCGTATCCCAATAAGCGAGAAAATCCGAAATACCGGCTTGCTTTTTCAGGTCGTGTTCCAAGATTAAATCGAGGAAAAACTGTATGTAAGCATTGCGTTTGTGGGTTGGAATGACTTTAGCAATAATAATTTCCGTGGCTTCGTAAAGCGATTTTTTGCGGATGTTTTCAAACGAAAAATCGAGATCAAAACTTTGCAGCCATTGTTGAAAAGTCGATTCGCTTTTTTGTGCCATGCCTTGCGCAATGAAATCGTGTATTGGCAATTGCTCTTGCAGCGAAGCCAAATAGTACAAAAAGTTGGCTTTAGCCATCAAATCGCTGTTGTTTTTCAAGTAGCGCAAAATGTGAATCACGCCTTGTACTTCGGATGAAGCGCCCAACAACAAACTTTCCGAAGACAAAATCGGAATCCCGTTTTCGGTCAGGTAATTGGCAATTTCGGTACCATGGGCTTTTTTTCGGGTTAAGATGGCAATGTCTTTGTAGCGAAATCCTTTTTGGGTGACTTTTTCAATGGTCGCCAAGGTGGCAGCCAAATACATTTCGTTTTTTTCCAAACTTTCGTCGTCGTCCCAATTTTCTTTGTCCACTTTCGGCACAAAGGAAATATGTACATAACCGCCGTTTTTGGCATTGAATTCCTGATGACTGTGGTTGAGGTATAGGTTTTTGTAATCTTCGTGGGTAAACTCGCCCGCCAAAAAGCGAAAAAATTGGTTATTGAAATCGATGATTTGCGAATAGCTACGGTAATTCGTGCCCAAAGAAAACAGTGCTTTATCCGGATTGACAAACGGATTGTTGTTTTTGCTGAGTTCGATAAATTGTTCCGCTTTCCCGCCGCGCCAACGGTAGATGGATTGCTTCGGATCGCCAACTATCATTAAAGAACCGCGTTCACCGTTTAAATCTTCACTCGACAAGGCATTGTCTATCAGCGGAATTAAATTGTGCCATTGCATTTCGGAAGTATCCTGAAATTCATCAATAAAAAAATGGCGGTATTTTTCGCCCAAACGCTCGTAAATAAAAGGTGCGGGTTGGCTCTGAATTTGCTCGTAAATGAGTTTGTTGAACTCGGCTATCGACAGGATATTTTGTTCTTTTTGGATTTTATCCAATTCATTGCTCACAGTATTTAGCAACGAAAGCGGTGTAATGTTTTTCAGAAAGGCTTCGTAGAAATTTTTCTTTTCGAATGTGGCATAAATCGACGATAGCATCTCGAGCAAATCGGGAATAATGCTTTCGATGACAGCTCTGTCTGCAGCTGTTTTGTTGATTGCTATATCTTCAAATTGATGGAATGTTTTGTTTTTGGGATTGAAATTTTTCTCTGTGATACTTTTTAAATGATTCGGAAAAGTTTCCCTGGAGAATGATTTGAGGTCAATCCCTTTATTGTCAATCAACAA
>JBEBBH010000099.1:0-2579 GCA_041158485.1 Bacteroidota bacterium
AACACTTCGGGCAAGGTGATTTTTTCTTCTTTCACCACACTTGATATTAGGATTTTAGCCGAAGCCGTTCCGATATGACCTGTGAGTAGGTTTTCGGAGAATTTAATCAAACGCGCATCGGCCAGTTCTTCGTTTTTATCTACATTATATTTAACGTTAAAGATGTTCATGGCGCGCTTGGTTCGATCTTCGCCTAAAAACTTAATCAACACTTTTTCAATATCATTTCGATAGGCTGTTCCTTTCCACACAAAGGCATTTTCGTGCATGTTGATGTATTTGTTGATGTCGAGGAACATCTCGGCATAGTTGCGCTCGCGGTAATTCCCTTTAAAACTTACCGATACGGCGATATACGTCATAAAGTTGAACAACAAACTCCAAAACAAAGCATGCGGTACCGGTTGCAGATAGTCAAGACCAAATAATTGTAATGGTCGCAACAGTTCTATACCCAAGAAACCGTTGGTGATGAATGAAGTATCAGAAGAAGTGATGCCGAGCGCATACGGAATGAGCAAAGTGTACAAACAAATCACAAAACCCACGATTAAGCCTGACACTGCTCCGGTTCGCGAACCCCTGCGCCAAAACAGCGCTCCGAAGAAAGACGGCGCTAATTGTGCGATAATGACAAATGCCACTAAACCAATGGAAAACAAACTGTAATCTAAAGCAAAATAGCGGTAAATAAAATAAGCTATAATGATGAGAGAGAAAATCCCAATTTTACGAATGTTGACGATTTTATTGTTGATGGTCGTTTGTTCGTTGTGCTGTAATCGGCCCAACAAACCGTATGGAATGATCAAATTGTTACTGACCATAGTCGACAAGCCGATAGAAGAAACGACTATCATGGAAATGGCAGCCGAGAAACCACCCAAGAACACCATTACCGTGAGTGTTTTATTATCAAAAAACTGTGGAATCAACAGCGAATAGGTATCGGAGTTTACGCTTTGTCCGTCGAATAAAATATTCCCGCCCCAGGCTATCGGGTACACAAAAATATTGAACAGCAACAAATACAACGGAAACAACCAAACCGCGGTATTCACGTGATTTTCACGCGTATTTTCTATTACCGAAACCTGAAACTGACGTGGCAATAAAAAGATGGCGAACAACGACAATACACACAAGAAGAACCAGTTGAGTGCCTGTGGCAATCCGCCTATAGTGTTTTTTTCTTGGAAATGTTCTAACAACGAAGCTTTGGCGTAAATATCATCAAAGCCGTCAAACACAAAAAAAGTCACATACACACCAATGATGATAAAGAACACCAACTTCAGCACACTTTCTAAAGCCACAGCGGTAACAATTCCTTTTCGTTTTTCGGAAGCATCTACGTAGCGTGTGCCGTAGATAGAGGCAAAAATAGCCAAGGCAAAAGCCACATAGGTAGTACTATCGTCAAAAATATTGGAACTTGAGGATGTTTTAGTAACCAAGTGAAAGGTTTCTGAAATGGCTTTGAGTTGGAGCGCAATGTATGGTAAGATACCAAACAAACAAACGATGGTAACTACGGCACCTAAAAACCGACTATTCCCGTAACGCAGTGATATAAAATCGGCTATACTGGACACTTTATTCACTCGGGAAATGCGAATGATTTTCTTTAACACAATCATCCAGGCCGGAATGATGATAATGGGTCCAAGATACACCGGCAAGTAATTCAAACCCGAATTAGCAGCCACGCCAATACTGCCGTAATACGTCCAAGCGGTACAATATACGGCCAGAGACAAAGAGTAGATATACGGATTATTGGTCCAACGCGAACTTTCCTTTTTCTCTGCCCAATGGGCTATGAAAAACAATACGCTCAAATACAAGGCTAGGATGACTAATAAAGCTATACTATTCATGGTATCGTTTTATGATGAGTAATGAAAGTAAGGCCGAAAACAACCACACCGAAAAAATGTAAATGTAAATCACCGGAAAGCCCAATAAACTATCTGCGCTGTCAAACAACAACACTATAGGAAGGTTAAGTGCAATGAGCAATACCAAGGAAATAATAACTAACTTTTGCTGATGACGTTGTTTCATGAACTATAGTGCTTTAAAAACACCAAAAGCCCTTACAATGTAAGAGCCCTTGGTTACCAATAAACTATTTATGTTTGTTAATCTTCATATTCATCGGTGATGGCATACCACCCAAAGATGGTTAAGCCGGTTACAATTAACGGTAATAATATGAAAAATATAATTATTCCGAAAACTAAATCGTCTTGTTTTCCCGAAGTTAATTTGCCTCCGAAAATTCCAATTGCGTAATAAGCCACAGCCACGGCTAATGCAATCCAAGCTATTCCTAAAAATTTCTTTAATGCGTTCATAATATTGGGTTTTAGTCGTGAAGTGTATTAATTTTTCTATCGATGTAAATCATTCCGATGACAAAACATACGGCAGCAATTCCAATTGGATACCATAAACCTTCCAAATAAAACTCAGGATTGCCGGCATCTTTGGCAGTCGTTACAAAGTACGTTGAAATAGCCGGAAGCAATCCTCCAAATATACCATTTCCAACGTGATACGGCAACGACATCGAC
>JBEBBH010000100.1:0-3309 GCA_041158485.1 Bacteroidota bacterium
AACAACAAAAAATAGCCAGTTCCCAAACCGATGGCGATGGTTTGACTTCTTTCCAATTGGAAAAATACGCCTACTTTGCTATTGTAAGCAACGGCGACCAAAGCACGTACGTGAAATTAGACGACGAGCTTTCGTTATCGCTGAGCAATTTTGATGTATCGGGTGAAACCCTCCAAAAAGGCATCAAAGGCTATATTTACGGAGAACGAGGCGTTTGGCGTCCGGGTGATACCGTGTATTTGTCTTTTATTCTAAACGATAACGCGAACAAATTGCCGACTTCGCATCCTGTTAAACTAAAACTGAACGACCCGAAAGGCAAAACAGTCTACGAAGCAGTCCAAAAGTTAAATGACCTAAACCACTACAAATTCGTTATTCCAACCGAAACCAGTGACATCACCGGAAATTGGGAAGCCGTGGTAAGTGTTGGCGGTGCGCGATTTTACAAAAGCATCAAAATCGAAACCATCAAACCGAATCGATTAAAAATCAAAAACAGTTTTAACGAGTCGGTGCTATCAGCCAATAAAGAGAACATCAATAATATGCAGGTTTTGTGGTTACACGGTGCTGTGGCTAAGGATTTAAAAACCGAAGTGCAAGCGAAGTTTTCACAGCAAGTCACCACTTTTAAAGGCTTTGCTAATTATGTTTTCGACGATCCGACCCGCCGATTTTACACCGAAGAAATCAATATTTTCTCCGGCAAAGTTGATGGCAACGGTAGAGCTTCCATTCCGATTAAACCGAATATCGAAGGTCAAGCGCCGGGAATGTTGCGAGCGGCTTTCATCACCAAAGTGTATGAAAACGGTGGCGATGTGAGTACCGATGTGGCTTCTACCAACTATTCGCCTTACGCCACTTATGTCGGTATCAAATCGCCCGAGCCTAACAAATACGGGATGATTGAAACCGGAACCAATAATCGATTTGACATTGTGACCCTAAGCGAAACCGGTCGCCCACGAGCTGTGAGAAATCTGCAAGTCAGCGTGTACCGAATGGAATCGCGCTGGTGGTGGGATGCTTCAAACGATGATTTGTCGAGCTACAATACTTCGAATGCGACTATCGCTTACAAAAACTTTTTCATCAATACCGATGCATCGGGTAGAGGCAGTGTGTCTTTTGTAGTGCCGGATGACGAATGGGGCAATTATTTGGTACGCGTAACCGATCCGAATGACGGTCATGCCACCGGAGTCAGAGTCTATATCGATATGCCATGGTGGTCGGCCAAGTCCAGAAATACCGATGGCGAATCGGCCACGATGCTACGTTTTTCTACCGATAAAACCAATTATGCGGTAGGCGACAAAGCCAAGATTTTCTTCCCATCCAGCGAAGGCGGCAGAGCAATGATTTCCATTGAAAACGGTACCAAAGTATTGAAAACCATTTGGGCCAAAACCAAAAAAGGGGAAACGACAGTCGAGCTACCAATTACGGGTGAAATGGCGCCGAATGTGTACATCAACATTTCCTTGTTACAACCGCACGCGTCCACCAAAAACGATTTGCCTATCCGCATGTATGGCATCGTTCCGATAGAAGTAATCGATAAAAATACCGTCTTAGAACCTGTACTTACGATGCCGGATGTGTTGCGTCCGGAGCAAACCATCAACGTTAAAGTATCGGAAAAGAAAGGCAAAAAAATGACGTATACCATAGCCGTGGTGGATGAAGGTTTATTGGATTTAACCCGTTTCAAAACGCCGAATGCCTGGACCAGTTTCTATACTCGTGAAGCCTTGGGCGTAAGAACTTGGGATGTTTATGATGATGTGATTGGTGCTTACGGCGGTAAAGTGAATCAGGTTTTCAGTATTGGTGGTGATGCCGATGCCGGTGGCGGAAAAGCCAAAAAAGCCAACCGTTTCAAACCGGTAGTGTTATATTACGGTCCGTTTGAATTGAACGGCGGTTCGAAAACACACCAAATCAAATTACCGAAATATATTGGCTCTGTTCGCACTATGGTAGTAGCCGCTGATGCCAAAACCAGCGCTTACGGTATGGCGGAAAAAGCCACGCCTGTGAAAAGTCCACTCATGATTTTGGCTTCTTTGCCTCGAAAAATTTCGCCTTCGGAAAAAGTTACGTTACCGGTAACCTTATTTGCAACGGAGAAATACATCAAAAATGTGACCCTGCAAATCAAAACCAACAATAGCGTTCGGGTGATTGGTAAGTCGAGTCAAGTCATCAAGTTTACTGAACCCGATGAAAAAATGGGGTATTTTAATTTGGAAGTCGGTGCCACAACCGGTATCGGCAAAATCGAAATTACCGCAGTTTCGGGTAAAGAAAAATCGACTTACGCTGTCGAGATTGATGTGACCAATCCGAATCCGGTGACCAATGATTTTACCGATGTAGTGATTCCACCCAACAGCACCAAAACCATCAGTTGGAAAACCTTTGGGGTAAGCGGCAGCAATAAAGCCAAAATGGAAGTTTCCTCGTCGCCAACCGTCGATTTCAGCCGAAGATTGGATTACTTAATCCAGTATCCGCATGGCTGTGTAGAGCAAACAACATCTTCCGTTTTTCCGCAATTGTATTTGACAGAAGTAATGGATTTAGACGCGGTTCGCAAACAAAATATCCAGAAAAATGTGATGGCAGGCATCAAGCGTTTGGGGAATTTCCAATTGCCTAACGGCGGTTTGTCGTATTGGCCGGGCAATGCAGATGCCGACGATTGGGGTACTTCCTATGCCGGGCATTTCTTGATTGAAGCCGAGAAAAAAGGCTATGTATTGCCTATCAGTTTCAAATCGAAATGGATGTCTTACCAACAAAAAGCAGCCAAACAATGGCGTTTTGAAAAATCCTATGGCAACGATTTGGCACAAGCTTACCGTTTGTACACTTTGGCTTTGGCCGGCGCACCCGATTTGGCTTCAATGAACAGATTGCGCGAAACCGTCGGTATTTCTAACGAAAGCAAGTTGCGTTTGGCGGCTTGTTATGCGATGCTGAAACAAAATGCTGCCGGGATGTCGTTGTTGAGTCAATCGTTTATCGACGAACAAAACACCGATGATGGCTACTATTATTACTATTACGGGTCGGCCGACAGAAATCGCGCTATGGCGTTGGAGACATTAATCTTATTAGGTCAAAAACAAAAAGCCTTTGCTATGGCTACCAAATTGGCTAAAAATCTTTCAGGAAAGCAATGGATGAGTACGCAAACCACGGCTTACGGTTTGTATGCGATGGCCAAATTCGCCAAATCCAACGGCAGTAAAGGCGTTTCGGTTCAGTTTACCAATGGTGGTAAAACCGAAGTGA
>JBEBBH010000101.1:0-2897 GCA_041158485.1 Bacteroidota bacterium
TGAGGGCTTCTTCAATTTTATCGGATTCGGAATCCATAAAATAATCGTGGATTTCTTCTTGTTGCTCTTCGTCTAAAATCTCATTGATCCAATAGTCGATATTGAGTTTGGTTCCCGAATACACAATTTGCTCCATCTCTTTGAGCAAGGTATCCATGTTCATGCCTTTCGCTCTGGCAATATCATCCAAAGACAATTTGCGATCGATGTTTTGAATGATGTATAATTTATTAGAAGAATTGGCCCCGGTAGATTTCACTACCAAATCATCCGGGCGAATGATATCGTTGTCTTCTACATAGCGGGCAATCAATTCTACAAAATCTTTACCGTATTTTTTAGCTTTACCTTCCCCAACGCCATGCACATTACTCAATTCGTCAATATTAATTGGGTATTTGAGCGCCATGTCTTCCAAAGACGGATCTTGAAATACTACAAACGGAGGAACACCTAATTTCCTAGCCACTTTTTTACGCAATTCACGCAACATCGCCATCAAAGCTTCATCGGCAGTGCCGGTCGATTTAGAGGCCGTTACTATGGCTTCGTCTTCGTTTTCGCTGTATTCGTGGTCTTCCGACATTAAGAAAGAAGTTGGACTTTTAATAAACTCATGACCACGCTCGGACACTTTCAAAATACCGTAAGTTTCGATGTCTTTGGTTAGCAATCCATCTACTAACACTTGACGAATCAAGGCCATCCAATAACGTTCATCATAGTTAGCACCACAACCAAAGAATTTTTGAGTATCAGTTCTGTGTGCTTTGATGGTGGCATTTACGCGTCCTATTAGGGTAAAAACCACTTCTTTAGATTTGTACAAATGTTTGGTATCTCGAACCACTTCCAACAACATTTTAACTTGGTCTTGGGCTTCGACTTTGGTTTTCGGATTTCTGACATTGTCGTCCATATCAGCACCTTCTCCGGTTTCACTATCGAATTCTTCTCCGAAATAGTGCAATAAAAATTTACGTCTCGACATCGAAGTTTCGGCATAGGCCACCACTTCTTGCAACAAGGCAAAACCAATTTCCTGCTCGGCAACCGGTTTACCCGACATAAACTTTTCGAGTTTTTCTACATCTTTATAGGAATAATAAGCCAAGCAATGTCCTTCCCCGCCGTCACGTCCGGCACGACCCGTTTCCTGGTAGTAACTTTCAAGAGATTTTGGTATATCGTGGTGAATTACAAAACGAACATCCGGTTTGTCGATTCCCATTCCGAAAGCAATGGTCGCCACCACCACTTCTACATCTTCCATCAGGAACATGTCTTGGTGTTTGGCACGGGTTTTAGCGTCTAATCCGGCGTGGTACGGAACGGCACTGATGCCATTTACTTGGAGTACTTCAGCAATTTCTTCAACTTTTTTGCGACTCAAACAGTAAATAATACCCGACTTGCCTTTGTTTTGTTTGATAAAACGGATGATATCCGCTTCAATATTTTTGGTTTTGGTACGTACTTCATAAAACAAATTCGGACGGTTGAACGACGCTTTGAAAGTTTTAGCGTCTGTCATGTCCAAATTTTTCAGTATATCTTCCTGCACTTTTGGCGTTGCCGTTGCCGTTAAACCAATAACCGGCACATCACCCAATTGTTTGATTATTTGTCTCAAGTTGCGGTATTCCGGTCGGAAATCGTGTCCCCATTCAGATATACAATGCGCTTCATCGATGGCTACGAAAGAAATAGTAACGCTTTGTAAAAACTCAACGTATTCCTCTTTAGTCAACGATTCGGGAGCGACATACAACAATTTGGTTATTCCGGAGGTAATATCTTTTTTAACTTGATTGATTTCGGTTTTGGTAAGAGAGGAATTCAACACATGAGCAATGCCATTTTCGGAAGACAAACTTCGTATGGCATCTACTTGGTTCTTCATCAAAGCAATTAAGGGTGAAACTACAATGGCAGTACCATCTTGTATAAGAGCAGGCAGTTGGTAACACAATGATTTTCCACCGCCGGTTGGCATGATAACGAATGTATTTTGCTTAGCAATAATACTTTTTATGACTTCTTCCTGTAATCCTTTAAATTGGCTGAAACCAAAATATTTTTTTAATGCTGCGTGGATGTCAATTTCGTCTAAATTCATTCTGCTTTAATGGTATTTTTACATAAATTTGCAAACATAAAGATACGACTTTCTTTTACACACACAAATTTTATATTCGTACAATTTTGATCTCAAAAGAAACCATTTTAGCCTCTGCGCAGAAGACCATTTTAGCTGAAAGTGAAGCGATTTCGCGATTGGTTGATTTCATAAATGAAGATTTTGTTAAATCCGTAGAAATCATTTACCAATCTTCGGGACGATTAGTAGTCACCGGAATCGGAAAAAGTGCCATCATTGCGCAAAAAATTGTAGCCACTTTAAATTCAACCGGAACGCCTTCTCTGTTTCTTCATGCTTCCGAAGCCATTCATGGTGACTTGGGCATGGTACAACCTGGCGATGTGGTGATTTGCATCTCAAAAAGCGGCAACAGTCCCGAGATAAAAGTGCTGGTGCCATTATTGAAAAGATTTGGTAACAAACTCATTGCCATCACCGGAAATACAACTTCATTTTTAGGTAAAGAAGCCGATTTTGTATTGAACACTTACGTTGAAAATGAAGCTTGTCCGAACAACTTAGCCCCTACCAACAGTACAACCGCACAATTGGTAATGGGTGATGCCTTGGCCGTTTGCCTAATGGAAATGCGTCAGTTTACCGCTGAAGATTTTGCCAAATACCATCCCGGTGGTGCTTTAGGGAAGAAATTGTTACTGAGAGTCGGCGATATGTTAGACACAACACACAAACCGGTTGTCACACCTGAGGCGAATATCAAAACGGTGATTATGGAAATTTCTGAAAAACGTTT
>JBEBBH010000102.1:0-4770 GCA_041158485.1 Bacteroidota bacterium
TTAAATTAAAATTAGCGTCGCAATATTTCTCCTTGACTGTAACTTTCACCAATTGCAACTTGGCATTAAATTCATTTTCGTTTACATAGTCCACAAGCGAATAAACTGTGGCTGACAGCAATACTAAAATCAAAATTATTTGCAAACCACTGTAATACTTTTTCATAGAATTATTTTAAAAATGAAACCGTTTCCTCAAAAAATAACTTTGGGTTTTCGGCGTGTAACCAATGACCAACGTTGGGAATGGTGGCTAGTTTATAATTGGGAAAATGTTTTTGGATATTAGGCAAATCGGCGTCTACAATATATTTTGAGTTGCCGCCACGGATGAAAAGCGTTGGTTTGTCAAAATGGTTTTCAGCCGGCAACGCTTCGCCTATCACTTCAATTTTAGCATTGAAAACCGGGAGATTGAATCGGAAAGCGAGTTGTCCTGGTGTTGCCCAATACAAGTTTTTCATCAAAAATTGGCGCGTACCGAAATCGGGTATATAAGGATATAAAGTTTCTTCTACTTGGTTCCTATCGGGTTTCTCGGAAAAATCTACCGCATTCAAACCGGCCAAAATGTCTTGGTGGTGTGGCGCGTAATATTTAGGTCCGATGTCGGCTACGATTAATTTTTCGACCAATTCCGGATGCGTTGTAGCCAAAAGCATGGCGACTTTTCCGCCCATAGAATGACCGATGACGTTGATGTTGGTTAATTGATGTTTCTGACAATAGTCGAACACATCGTTCGCCATCAAAGCATAACTAAAATCCTCGGAATGAAAACTGCGCCCATGGTTTCTTAAGTCGAGTAAATGCACTTGAAAACCTTCGGCTGCGTAGAGCGAACTAAATGATTTCCAGTTGTCGGACATGCCGAGAAATCCGTGGATGATGAGAAGTGGCTTGCCTTCGCCTTCGATTCTTGAATAAAGCATAAAAGTTACACAGAGATTCACAGAGAAACGCAGAGATTCACGGAGCGCTTTCTAAAATCTGATTAAATTAATTATTTCAATTTTTGCAGATACATATTCACCACATTGTCCAAGCCCAGATACAAAGCCTCGGAAATTAAGGCATGACCAATGGAAACTTCCAACAAGCCCGGAATGTTTTGTTTGAAGAATTGAATGTTATCCAAACTCAAATCGTGTCCGGCATTGATGCCTAATTCCAATTCGTTGGCCAATTCGGCAGCTTTTCTATATGGTTCTATACCTGCTTTGTTACCCAAACTATATTGATGGGCGAAGTCTTCGGTGTACAATTCGATGCGGTCGGTCCCGGTTTTTTTGGCGCCTTCAATCATTTCCAAAATCGGGTCTACAAAAATAGACGTTCGAATACCGTTTCGTTTGAATTCGGCTATCACTTCGGTTAAATAATCCTGAAACTTTATCGTATCCCAGCCGGCTGATGACGTAATGGCACCAATGGCATCGGGCACTAAAGTCACTTGTTCCGGTTTGCATTCGAGTACCAAATCGATAAAATTGTGTTGCGGATTGCCTTCGATATTGAATTCGGTATACACTATCGGTCTTAAATCGCGGGCGTCTTGGTAGCGAATGTGTCTTTCATCGGGACGCGGATGTATGGTAATGCCTTGGGCACCGAATTGCTGAATGTCTTTGGCCACCTTTAATAAATCGGGCACATTACCGCCGCGGGCATTTCGCAAAGTGGCTATTTTATTGATGTTTACGCTTAGTTTTGTCATAGCTGGTTTTGATAAAGCTTATCGTTTAAAAATGTGTTTACAAAAATACAAAGTAAAACCAAGCGCGGATGTCCCAAAATTTGATTATTTTGCAGTCGCTAAAGAAAAGAATAGATGAGAGTACTTTCGGAATACATCAACAACGATTTCAAACCATTTTTGAGTGGTGAAACCGTAGCGGATATTCAGGATTTTTTTGCCGACAGCACCTATTCCCATTTTCCGGTTTTGGAAGATGGTGTGTATTTGGGCTGTATTTCGGCTGTAGATGCGGAAACTTTTGAAATCCAAAAAAGCGCGGCTGATTACCGTTATGCTTTGGAAGGATTTTTTGTGAGAACCACTATGATTTGGCTGGATGTGTTGGAGGTTTTTGCTCGAAACAATGCCAATGTGGTTCCGATTTTGGATGAAAACAATAAATATGTAGGTTACTACGAGATAACGGATGTCATTAAGTTTTTAAACGAAACGCCATTCTTAAAAGAAACCGGAGGTATTATCGTAGTTGAAAAACCTACTGTTGACTATTCAATGAGTCAGATTGCCCAAATTGTAGAAAGCAACAACGGTAAACTATTAGGGATTTTTGTCTCTGAAGCCACTAATGATAAAGTACAAGTAACCGTTAAGATAACTTTGGGCGGCATGAATGAAATCATCCAAACGTTTCGTCGTTACAACTACGAAATCATCTCGGAACACCATGAAGACAATTATTTGAATAACTTAAAAGAGCGTTCGGAGTATTTGGATAAGTATTTAAACATGTAATAGAAAGTACAAAGTAAGATATACAAGGTACAAAGTAAAACCTACACCCTATGAAAGTTGCTATTTTCGGACAATATTACCAAAACGATACGCGACCTATTATTAAAGACATTTTTGTTTTTTTTAATCGGAATCATGTGGAAATGGTTATTGAGGAAAACTTCCTGAAAATATTGTACGAAGAAAAAATTGTCGAAAAAAAATACAAAACTTTCTCTTCACACACCGATTTAGACAACAGTTTCTCCATTGTAATCAGTATTGGTGGCGATGGTACTATTTTGAGAGCGGCGACTTATGTTCGAGATTCCGGAATCCCGATTTTAGGAGTAAATGCCGGGAGATTGGGATTTTTGGCCAAAGTGCAAAAAGAAAGCATAGAATCGTTTTTGCAAATCGTTTTAGAAAAAAAATACAGCATTACCGAGCGCACTTTGCTTTCTATGGAATGTTCACCGACACTTGCTCAGATGAATGTTGATTTTGCTATGAATGAAGTGGCAGTAAGCCGAAAAGATACGACCTCGATGATTACTATCGAAACATTTTTGAACGGCGAATACCTCAATTCTTACTGGGCTGACGGATTAATTATAGCAACACCAACGGGTTCAACCGGTTATTCGTTAAGCTGCGGCGGCCCAATTTTAACGCCCGATGTTAAAGGATTGGTCATTACCCCAATTGCACCGCACAACCTGAATGCCAGACCATTAGTAATTCCGGACGACACTGAAATCACTTTAAAAGTTTCCGGTAGAGAGGAACAATATTTGGTTTCTTTGGATTCCAGAATCACCTCTGTGAACAACAACTCGGTATTAAAAATTAAAAAAACGCCTTTCCGCATCAACATGGTGGAAATCCCTGAAGAGACTTTTTTCAAAACCTTACGCAACAAATTGCTTTGGGGTGAGGACAAGAGAAACTAGAAAAAATTTCGCCTGTTCCATACTACATTTCCAAAAAAATCGTTTTAGAAAAGAACCTTGCTAACCGTAGTAGTTATCAGCACTTTAATTTATTTGGCAGAAATCCGAAATTCATGCTATATAAGTACTGAGAATTGTTATATTTGCACGCTATTTTCAATTGAATGAAAAAGATTTTAGTATTATTTTTCGGCTTATTTTTCCAAAATGTAATGACCGCGCAAATCAATGAGATTGGTGTTTTTTTGGGCGGCAGTAATTTTGTAGGCGATGTGGGTAAAACCAACTATATCTCTCCTAATGAACCTGCTTTCGGAATAGTTTACAAGTGGAATAAAAGTCCGAGACACTCGTATAGGTTTTCCTATACACAATCGACGATAACCGCCAATGATTTAGACTCTGATGTACCGGGTCGCAATTTGAGAGGCTATCGTTTTAAAAATAACATCAAGGAACTGACCGCCGGAATGGAATTCAATTTTTTCGATTTCAACCTGCATGAAGTTTTAAAAAGAAAAATAACGCCTTATGTCTTTACAGGGCTTTCCTATTTTGCGTACGACGAGTTGTATGTATTGAATGGACAAACCAAAAAAGACAAGACTGAAAGAACTTTGGCCATCCCGATGATTGTTGGAATCAAAACCAATATTTTAGATCATTTTGTGTTGGGTGTAGAAGTTGGGGCAAGATATACTTTCACTGATAATTTGGATGGAAGTTTGCCCGCAAATGAAAATTTAGCGCCGCTGCAATTCGGCAACATTAATAGCAAAGATTGGTATGTTTTCACCGGTATTACCTTAACGTATACCTTTACTGAAAAACCATGTTATTGCGCAGAATAAAGAATGAATCTAACCGATAAAATAAACAAAGACAATTTACCCAAACACTTAGCCATCATTATGGACGGCAATGGTCGTTGGGCAAAACAGAAAGGTTTAATGCGAGCGTTTGGTCATGAAAACGGCACCAAATCGGTCAGAATAACAGTGGAAACCTGCGCCAAATTAGGCATCGAAAATCTCACCCTATACGCATTTTCAACCGAAAACTGGAACCGACCAAAGCTGGAGGTTGATACTTTAATGCGTTTGTTGATTTCTTCTTTAAAGAAAGAACTCGATACCCTTCAAAAAAACAACATTCGTTTAAATTGCATTGGAAATATTACAATGTTGCCCGACAGTGCCAAAAAAGAACTTTTGGCGGTTATGGAAAAAACGAAAAACAACACCCGGATGACCTTAACATTAGCCCTGAGCTATGGTTCTCGCGAGGAATTGTTAAATGCTGTTAAAACCATCTGTGATAAAGTTAAAAATAATATAATTTCAATTG
>JBEBBH010000103.1:0-9216 GCA_041158485.1 Bacteroidota bacterium
AATTCTTTTTCGCGGTAAGACAAGGCCGTTTTGCCGGTAGTTTGTACGTAAACCGGTTTGCCTTCGTGTTCAATAACGTTGGTAAATACCCCCGAAATTTGAATACCGGTGCTCAATTCTATAGTGCCTAAAGCTTTGGAATCAATTAATTTTTTAATACCCGATAAACCTCCGGTGCGCAAAGCCATCGTATTGGCAAATTCTTCCAAAACCAAACTCAAATGCGCAAAATCAGGTGTGACGTACAGCTGTGGTTGCGGTTTGGTAATGTCGAAGCTTTGATCGGCAGCCGATATATCATAAGGGATTTTGGTCACATTATCCGTCATACACCAAGCGCTTTCGCCTATGGAGGAAAGCAAACCGGCACCATAAATTTTCGGATTATCCACCGTGCCAATCAAACCATATTCCACTGTCCACCAGTGTAGGTTGCGGATTCTGGACATTTCTGAAAGTTCGCCCATGTTATTTTGCAAAAAGTCTACCTGATCTTCTGCTTTTTTAATGTCTTCTTCCGGAGTGTCTTCGGCTTCTTTTAAAATCGATAACAACCGAATCGCTTCATACAATTCGTAATCGCGCGAAGACGAAATCGCTTTACAACCAATTTCTCCAAAACGGCGCAAATATTCAGCATATTCCGGATTGGCAATAATAGGAGCATGGCCGGCACCTTCGTGTATGATATCCGGAGCAGGTGTGTATTCAATATGTTCTAATTGTCGGATATCCGAAGCAATTACCAAAACGTTGTACGCTTGGAATTCCATAAAAGCATTCGGCGGAATAAAGCCGTCAACCGCCACGGCAGCCCAACCGATTTCCTTTAAAATGCGGTTCATGCCATACATGTTCGGAATCGAATCTACTTCCAAGCCGGTTTTTTGCAATCCGTCCAAATAAGATTCGTGCGCTACTTTTGAAAGATAATCCACATTTTTTCGCATCACATAACGCCATACCGCCTGATTTATCGGCGTATAATCGTTATAATCTTGCGGTTTGATAAACTGTTTTAAATGCTTTGGTAACCTGTCAATCAAAGGGTTGCTTTCAAAATGCGCTTCCATAAATGTAATTTTGCCTGTCTGCCGACAGGTAGATTGTGTTCGTAAATTTACAAATCTTAGCCAAAACAACTGTGATAAAAATCATAAAATGACTTCCGAAATTTATTTTTAGGAGCTGTGTCCGGCTTTCCATTATATCTTTTTTCATTACCGAGGGTTAAAACCCACGGCAATGAAAAAAGGATGTCATTCCAATCCGGGCTAGGGCAATCTGCAAAAAAAAACCGTAACGTCTTAGTTACGGTTTAAGTTTTATCTGCCAACTGAACACTGCTAATTGCTTATTTCTTCTGCGGTGGATATTGTTCCAGAATTTTGGATACAAATTCTTTAATCAAGGCTTCTTTTTTGTCGCGGTCTTTGGTTAACACGCCTTCACCTTCGCCTTGCCAAATCAATTCTTTTTTCTTGGCGTCAATAATGTCGATGTACAATGAGCCTTCAGTATGACGGGTGACCATGGTGTTGCCGCCCCATAAGAACGGATTCCAACCCCAACCCCAGCCATAACCCCAGCCGGCATTGAATTGGTTTACATTGACTTCTTCTCTTTCTTTGGTAAAAAACGAAATCAACAAATCGGGATTGTCACTTTTGGTAAATCCTTTAGCGCTCATGGTTTCATCTATGGCATGTAAAATGCGTTTTTTATCTAAATCAGATATCTCGGCTTTGTCTATGCCGTTCTTGTGGAAGGCATAAGTCTTATAAGGTGTAAAATCGACTTGTTTGTCATAGTCCGAATACACTCTAACCGAACTACAAGAAGTAAGGAATAAGAGCAGTACAAACGGTAATAATTTAGTTGCTTTCATAGGTTATTTTTTTGATTGTTAGACTTCTTAGATTGTTAGATTTTGCATTCATTCACAGAGACTATTTGGTCTAAGACAGTCTAATGCTCTAAAAATCTAACAATCCATCATCAACTACATTAGGGATGGTGACTTTCAATAAAGGTTGCGTTTCCATCGCTCTTTTTATAGCAAAAACGGCGCCTTCATTTCGAGCCCAACTTCTGCGTGAAATACCGTTGTTTACATCCCAGAAAAGCATTGATTCTAAGCGTCTTGACGCTGCTTTTGAGCCATCAAGAACCATACCAAATCCGCCGTTAATGACCTCGCCCCAACCAACGCCGCCGCCGTTGTGAATAGACACCCAAGTTGCGCCTCGGAAACTGTCGCCTATCACATTATGGATTGCCATATCAGCTGTAAAACGAGAACCGTCATAAATATTCGAAGTTTCGCGGTAAGGAGAATCGGTGCCTGAAACATCGTGGTGATCGCGACCTAAAATCACATAACCAATTTCTCCACGAGCAATCGCTTGGTTAAAGGCTTCGGCAATTTTGATACGACCTTCAGCATCTGCGTACAGAATTCGCGCTTGCGAACCTACAACCAATTTATTTTCTTGTGCGCCTTTTATCCATTGGATGTTATCGGCCATTTGTTGTTGGATTTCCTCTGGTGAATTCTTCATCATTTCCTCTAAAACCTCACAAGCAATTCTGTCAGTCTTAGCTAAATCTTCGGGGTCTCCTGAGGCACAAACCCAACGGAACGGGCCAAATCCGTAATCAAAACACATCGGACCCATAATATCTTGTACGTAACTCGGGTATTTGAATTCTCTGCCCAAAGTAGGATGGTCGTTCATTACATCGGCGCCGGCACGGGAAGATTCTAATAAAAAGGCATTGCCGTAGTCAAAAAAGTAAGTGCCTTTTACCGTATGTTTGTTGATGGCAGCGGCATGACGACGCAAGGTTTTTTGGACTTCCTCTTTGAATTGCTCCGGGTTATTCGCCATTAAATCATTCGACTGTTCGAAAGTGTATCCGATAGGGTAGTAGCCACCGGCCCACGGATTGTGTAATGAGGTTTGATCGGAGCCCAAATCGATGTGTAAATCCTCTTGGTCAAAGCGTTCCCAAACATCTACTATATTCCCTAAATAGGCAATAGAAACTACTTCTTGAGCGGCTAAAGCTTTTTTTACTCTGGGTACTAATTCATCTATATTTTCAATGATTTCGTTAATCCAACCTTGTGAGTGACGGATGTGGGTGATTTTAGGATTCACTTCAGCACAAACCGTTACACAACCGGCAATATTTCCGGCCTTGGGTTGTGCACCGCTCATACCACCCAAACCTGAGGTTACGAATAAACCGCCTTTGGGTGATTTTTTGATTTTTCTGAAGCCGTTCAACACCGTGATGGTGGTACCGTGCACGATACCTTGCGGACCGATGTACATATAACTTCCCGCGGTCATTTGGCCGTACTGGGAAACGCCTAGAGCATTCATTTTTTCCCAATCGTCGGGTTTAGAGTAATTCGGAATTACCATACCATTGGTGACCACGACTCTCGGTGCGTCTGGATGCGACGGGAATAAACCCATAGGATGACCGGAATACATAACCAAGGTTTGTTCTTCGGTCATTTCGGCCAAGTATTTCATGGTGAGTAAGTATTGCGCCCAGTTTTGAAACACGGCACCGTTACCACCATAAGTAATCAATTCGTGAGGGTGTTGTGCCACAGCATAATCCAAATTGTTTTGGATCATGAGCATGATGGCTTTGGCTTGTTCACATTTTCCGGGATAGTCCGAAATGGGACGCGCGTACATACGGTAATCCGGTCGTAAACGGTACATATAGATGCGGCCGTAAGTTTCAAGCTCCGCTTTGAATTCCGGAATTAGCGTGGCATGGTGATGCGGTTCGAAATAACGCAAGGCATTTTTAAGCGCTAATTTCTTTTCTTCCTCAGTTAGTATTTCTTTGCGTTTTGGCGCGTGATTGATTTGTGGTTCGTAAGGTTTTGGCTGTGGTAAAACGGCCGGGATTCCTTGGAGTATTTGTTCTTGAAAAGTCATTTTGGTTGTATGTTGTGAGTTGTATGTTTTTAGGTTATTGTTCTAAGTTGGTGCGTTAGGGATTCCTTCGGCAGTCGCTTCGCTCGTGTGCAGCAAGTACCGTGTACTGCGGAAAGCCCGACCTGAAAGGGAACGCCCTATTTTTATTTCTTCGGTTTAATGGATCCTGTTTTTTTATCAAATCCGTACGGGCAATGGCGACAACCACTTTTGCAGCAATAGCCGCGTTTCAAGTGGTATTTTTCGGTGAAAACTTTGTAACCTTCGGGCGTGAGGTAATAGTCTTCGCCTTCGATTAATTTATTTTCGTTATTTTGCTCGTTCATAGACGCAAATTTAAAGAGTTTATAACTAATGATACTCATCGTTTCGAAATATTTAGTGCCAATTGGGTTCAGAGGATTGACGGTTTTTCCGTTTGTGGTTTTGAAACAGCGGGAGAGTGTTGCAGATGCAGTATTGTTGAACCATGAGAAGATTCATTTGCGCCAGCAATTGGAGTTGTTAGTTTTGCCTTTTTTTGTGTGGTACGGTTTGGAATTTTTATGGCATTTTCTTAGGCAAAGAGATGTTAAAAGTGCGTATAATTCCATTTCCTTTGAGCGAGAAGCTTATGCCAATGAAAAAGACCTTCACTATTTAAAGCAAAGGTCTTTTTGGCGTTTTTTAAAGTATTTTAGTTAGTAAATTACTTTTCTGACGGTAGTCATACCATTGTCGAGTTTTATTTTCAGCAATAGCGTAGTATTGTTTTTTCTAACGTTTGATAAAGTTAAGAATGTACTATTGACATTGTCATAGCGGTCTATTTCTTGTCCGAGTACATTGTAAACAATTACCGATTCCATGATTTGATTGCTTGAGCTCACGCTGAGTGATTCGTTGGTGATAACTTTGATTTCGTTGTTGTAATCTAAGTCGGCATTACCCAATGAAGATGTCAAATATACCACACGGAATCGGTCGTTATAGTTTCCGGCATTAGCGGTGAATTGGTAAGGTGCCGATTTCAAATCGTGAGTAGTGTTGAGCAAAAGGTCTTTTAAATAGATGTTTTGTTCGTTGAATAATCCGTCTACTCCGGCCAGTCCGATACTGTAATTCCCGGTGGTTGGCACATTAACGCCTATAGGAACTTCATCGTTTATATCGAAAGGTAAAGCTCGGCCTTGGATGATGTATTTTTTGTCGTTAATCAACGAATAGATTCTTAAATCGCCTGTGTTTTGGGTCAAACAATCGAAGAAACTATCTTCGGTCATTGTAGCATCTTGGATGTAACCGAATAAGGTTCTGTCTGAGCGACTGGAACTGTTTACGATATCTAGCCAAATTCTGTTTCTTTCAATGCTGTCCACATAACTTTGAGTTGTATTGGAATTGGCCAATCTGTAAAAGTTACTGTTGTCATAACTTGTACTTCTCAAATTGTTGTTAAAAGTCACATTGTCTGATGCTGGCGAGCCGTCAACCATTTGTACAAAGAAACCTTGCCCTGAGCCAACAAACAAGTCGGCGCCTGCTGCCGGACAGCAACTTGTTCCGGTGAAGTTATAAGTTAGGTAATCTCCAGGACTGTAATTGTAAACAAAAGAGCCATAAAACGGACTTGAGATGTTGGAAGGCAATGTCCCATGTGTCCATAGTCTGATGTTACCCATGATTTTGGTATTGTTGTCAAATAAAAATTGACTGGCGCGAATAGCAGACGGATATGGATTACCTAATAGATTCCAATTGTCGCTGTAATTGTTAATTTCGGTACCGTTTAGACCAACATGATAGGCAGTATTAGTGTCACTTCCTCTGGAAATACCTATTGAAATAGGGCCGTTATGAGGAACGCCTGTAAAGCTTCCATAAAACGTTGTGTTTGTTGTGCTGCTAAAGCTATTTGGTGCGCTGGCTATGTATCCTTTGCCCGCAATCATCATATCTCCAGAGGCAGGATTCCAATTGCCTTGACCGCCATTTGAGTTTGCTACTGTAGTATTCCATTTGAAAATATTAGCAAAAGACAATGGAGAAGCGATGTTATTTATAGTGTAATTTGCCACCGGAGACGACCAATACACATAATCCAGTTTTCGAATGCTGGCATTTCTCTTGTAAATGATATTTCCGGTATTGGTGGTATTGTTGATTTGTACTAAGCTGGCGTTGTTGTTGATTAAAAAAGTGCCGCCGCTTGCAACATTTACCCAATCAGTAACAGAGATAGCATTATTAGAGTTGATGGTTAATGTGGCGCCGTTATACACCAATAATGAACCCGCATAGCCTACATAGTTTGTTCCTGAAATAACCGGATTGTTAGCAGTTGCAGGAATTTTTACGCAATCAGCATTGTTCGGAATACCGCTTGGAGTCCAGTTGTTGCTTTTGTTCCAATCGTTATCTACAGATCCATTCCAGGTTTTTGAATTTGCTACCACTACAGTTGTTTGGTCTACTAATTTTACGATACTGCCGTTACACATGTTGTAAGTTACTTCGGCTGTGTAAGTAGTAGTAGTTGAAGGACATACGCTGATGGTGTCTGTGTTGCCAATTACGGTTCCGGAAGTGCCTGCGCCTTCGAACCATTTGATAGACGTTATAGAAGTGCCAGACGGGACAAATCGCCAAGCTTCATTTGTAGCATTCCAGTTTGTACTTAAACCGTTTCGATCTGGTGCAACAACTGCTTGCGTACGGGTAGCATCTTGGAGGCCGATAATGGCATTACCATTATTCCATGGAGAGACGTTGTTGTTGTCTATTTTTTTCTCTTTAACATAAACCTCAATGATGTTAGTTTCTTCATACAAGACCATCATGCCGGTGTATAAAATTGAATTGTCTGAGAACATAGGAACATTGTTCCATGAAGCTACTAAGGCTCTGCAGCCGGTATTCAAAGTAACCAATTCCCATCCTACCTCACCGCCTTCACTAGGGTCAATGTCATGAAAGACTGCAAAAATAGCATTGCCAACCAATTGGTCATCAGTATTATTTGGAAGATTGTCGTTAAAAGCATAGCCTGAGGCAGTGCCGGCATAGCTGGTGTTAAAAGTTAAAACACCATTAGACCCTATTACACATTGATTGTAGTTAGTGCCGTAAAAGCAGAAATTGAAAGGTAGGTTGACTACCGGCGACCAAACATCATCTACATTAACACTAACCGGGTTGGCTAAACAGTTGAATTGGTATGGAGGATTATAGACGATATTTTCAACAGTATAGTTGGAGGTAGTTCCCAGTTGCAAATATTCAGCTTCTATGGTAGTGCAGCTTGATGAATCGCATGTAACCGGAGAAGGGTCAGCGCCATTCAAGTCTAATCCTCCAGCCAGAATATTAGGGCATGAGATTGATGTGTTACCTGCTCCGTTACCGGAAGTACAATCGGTAGAGAGACAGATCGAAAAGGTGCCGAAAACATCGTTGCCACTTTCCCAAAAACGAATAAAGATTGTTGTTCCAGGGGTTAATCCGGTCAAATTTAAATATGGCATTAATCCATTAGCGCTACTGTCTGTATCACATTGTAAAAGAGTTAAAGAACCACAAGTTCCGGTATAAACAGCCATGCTTCCGTCGGTAATGGTATTTGAATTAGTATCAATTTTAACAATTCCATTGCTTGGTACTGTTGCACTAAACCAGATATCTCCACCCGCATAACTGCCGCAACTTGGTGCAGTTACCGTTGTAGTGTCTGTAGCACCTGAGGTAGAAAATGTTTGAAAGCTACAGCTAGTATTAACGTTTAATTCTACAGCGCCACAAGCGTTATCATTAATAGGGGGAACTGGGCTTGATACACAGATTCCGAAACTGCCGTTATTATCATTACCATATTCCCAAACTCTAATGAAAATAGTGCTTCCTGGAGTTAAGCCTGATCTTGTTATGTAAGACATCAATCCGTTTGTACTGTCATCGTCGTCACACTCTATCAGCGTTAAAGCGCCGCATGTGCCGCTATATATTGCCATACCGCTGTCAGTCATAACCGAATCGTCGGTATCAATTTCGATAATACCATTTGCAGGAACCACTACGCTAAACCAAACATCTCCTCCGGCGTAACTCGCACAACCTGGGGCTGGTTCGCCTGAACTGTCAGTAGCGCCGTTGTTGGAATAATATGCGTAATTACAAGTTGAAGATATGCTTAGCGGAATTGCGGTGCTGCAGTTGTCGTTAGTAAGTGTTGTAGAGGCGTTACCGCTACTGTAAGGACTATTACATCCGTTGTTGGCCAATATTCTGTAGTAATAGGTTGTGCTTGGATTTAATCCGGTAACATTTAAATTGGTTGTAGGAGCGGATAATGAAAAAGGTGAACCCGGAATATTGGTAGTGTAGCCGGCATCAGTTGTGATTTGAATACTGTAAGATATCGTAGCAAATCCACCGCCTGTTGGGGTAGTCCAGTTTAGTGTAAAACTATTAGTTGTTGTGCCGGTTATGGTTGCCGGATTTGGTGCTGTAGGGCAAGTAACGGCATTGCCGCTTAACGGTCCACTTGTATTGTATACCGGTCCTCCCGAGCAGCTGGTGTTGTTGTAAGCGTAAATATAGTAATAGTATTGGGTGTTGCCGTTAAGACCTGAGCCAGTGATGGATGTTGAATTTCCGGTTTGTACAAATGTTAGTCCAGCTCCTAAAGTGGCAATATTGGCAGCTGAATAAATAACCCCATTCACAGGTTGAGACGGTGGAGTGCTGGAGGTCGAACGGATAACCAAATAACTATCAGCTGTACCTGTAAACGTGGCCGGAATGTCACTTGAAGTTACACTGCCGATAACTAAACCAGATGCTTGAGCGCTTGGCGTCGTACAAGGCGTTAGCGTAGTAATGCACAATGAAAAACTTCCTTGACCTGAACCGCTTCCGTAACTGTATATTCTAACGTAGTAAGTACTCCCTGGAGTTAAGCCGGTTAATGTTGTGGTTTCAGGTGTTGATACAGTGGCGTCGGTACATCCCAAGCTAGTTAAACTACCGCAACTCCCACTAAAAACTTGTAAAACGATATCAGAAATTGTGTTAGGGGTTGCTGTTACTATATGAGAAGTTGAACTGGCTACAAAACTATACCAAACGTCATCATCAGCAGTGCCTAGACAACCTGCTTGTGATTGAGTTGCTCCTATTGTACTGCCGGAAGTTGTTGCTGAGCATGTGGTATTGGCATTGACGGTTAGTGGTATGGCTCCACTACAATTATCGTTAACTATCGGTATTAAAA
>JBEBBH010000104.1:0-12120 GCA_041158485.1 Bacteroidota bacterium
GAAAGTCAGCTTGCTAAATGACGGTCCGGTTACGATTATCATCGACTCAAAAAATAAAGAATAAGATTATAAATAAAATCATAATTTTTTTATATTTGGGAAAATTTATCCCTGATGAAACCCGGTTTTTTCTCTCTTATTTTTCTTTCGCTTTCGTTTGTTGCCCATGCTCAAAAGCTAGAATATGCAACTCTAATCATTCCCGATAGTTTAAAGCAAAATGCCAATGCAGTAGTTCGCTCCAATGATGTTTCGATAGATATTTTGTCTCAAAACCAAATGGTTGTCAAAACCAAAGTCGTTACTACGGTTTTAAATGAGTTAGGATTGAACAGCTTGAATCTTTCTGAAAATTATGATAAGAATTCTAAAATCAACAGTATTGAAGCGGTTGCTTACGATGCATTTGGCAAGGAATTAAAGTCTTTTAAAAAGAAAGATTTTCGCGATATTAGTGTGGCAGACGGTGTTTCAATTTTTAATGATAATAGGGCTTTATACCTCGACTATACGCCAACAGTCTATCCTTTCACTATGGTTTTTGAAACGCAAATTACGACTTCTAATACCGCTTTTATTCAGCCGTGGGTTCCATTGGAGGGTTATTTAATCAGTGTACAAAAAAGTAGTTTGACACTCAGCTATAAGCCTGATTTAAAGTTGAAAGTCAAAGAAATCAATTTTGCAGGTCAATCATACATAGAAAAGACAATTGCTGAGGGTAGTGTAAAATATGCTGCCAAAAATATTTTAGCCCGCAAGAGAGAAGAACTCACTCCCGGATTTACGGAAGTTTTTCCAATAGTTTATTTTGCACTTGAAAATTTTGCCTTGGAGAATGTTTCGGGGAAAGCTACGAATTGGAAAGAATTCGGCAAATGGTATTATGAATCATTATTGGCCGATACTGAAGAAATTCCGGAAGAAACCAAAGCTAAAATCAAACAATTGGTCGGTGCAGAGAAAAATCCGGTAGAAATTGCCAAATTGATTTATAAATATGTCCAAGAAAAAACGCGTTATGTCAGCATTCAAGTAGGAATTGGCGGTTGGAAACCCATGTTGGCTAAAGAAGTGGATAAGTTAGGTTACGGCGACTGTAAGGCTTTAACCAATTATACCCGAGCTTTATTGAAAACGGCCGGAGTAGAATCTTACTACACAGTAGTTTATGCCGGTAGTGATGATACCAAAGATTTACAGGAAGATTTTGCCTCAGTTCAAGGAAATCATGTTATCCTGACTTTGCCAACAGATAAAGGTTTGGTATGGTTGGAATGTACAAGTCAGGTTCAGCCTTTCGGCTTCCAAGGAGATTTTACCGATGACAGAAATGTTTTATTGGTTAAACCAGATGGTGGTGAAATTGTAAAGACCAAAACGTTTACAGAAACTGACAATAACAGAATTTTAAAAGGCAATTACAGTTTAACTCCCGAGGGACATTTGAAAGGACATGTCTCTATAGTATCTCACGGATTACAATACAATCATTACTTCAACAGAATTCGCATCAGCAAAGAAGAGCAAATTAAAACTTATAAAGAAGTATTTTCTAACATCAATAATTTATCTGTTAAAAAGATAAATCTCACCGACAATCCTGAAACCGTTGAATTCAAAGAGGAATTAGAGTTAGAAGCCGAGGGTTATGCCCAAAACACCGGCGGGAAATTCATGTTTGCAGTCAATGCTTTTGACCAGAATTGGTATGTGCCTAAAAAGCACAAAACCCGAGAATTTCCTTTTCAAATCCAAAGAGGGTACACTGATGAGTCGGAAGTTGAGGTTGTTATTCCGGAAGGATATATGATAGAGGCTAAACCTGATGGCATCCAGTTGGACACCGAATTCGGTAATTATAAAATAGAATTTAAAGTATTGAGTGCTAATAAAATTCTTTGTTCCAGAAAATTGGTTATCAAAAAAGGAACCTATGATAAAACCAAATATGAGAGTTATCGAAAATTCAGAGAAACGCTAGCCAAAAATGACAATTCAAAAATTATTATAGCAAAAATCTAACCCTTATGAAAAAAGCAATTATTATCGCCTTGTTACTCTTTGTTAATGTAATCTTTTCACAAAAAAGAGAATTGGGTAAAGTCACAGTTGATGAATTAAAAGAAAAAGTATGTCCGTCAGATTCATCTGCTTCGGCTGCCGTTTTGTTTAATATAGGAGAAGTAAGATTTGATTATTTGGACGGTAGAGGTTTTATGGTTACAACCAGAGTCAGAACAAAAATCAAAATCTATAAAAAAGAAGCTTACGAATTGGCTAACAAATCGGTACGTTATTATTTGGGTGGAGATGTTAAGGAACGATTGACATTTAGAGATGCTGCTACTTACAACTTAGTTGATGGAAAAGTAGAAAAGACTAAACTTAAAAATGATGGAGAGTTTGACGAAAAAGTCAATAAATATTGGGGCAGAAAAAAAATTGCCTTACCAAACGTTAAAGAAGGATCGATCATTGAGTTTGAATATACATTAGAATCTGAGGGAATTGGAGTTTTAGAAGATTGGGCATTTCAAATGGGCATACCGGTATTGTACAGTCAATTCAAAACCATCATTCCGGAGTATTATGTATACAAACCATTAATGAGAGGTTTTTTGGCGCCTAAATTTGAGACCAGCGCTAAGGCTAAAACCGTAAGTTCTACCAGTAAAGAAAGAACGGAAGGGAACATAACAACCACTTCATTCTCAAACAATCAGTTCAGTTATAATGAAACCACTTCAGTTTATACCTTAGAAAATATTCCTGCATTAAAGGATGAATCCTACGTAAACAATATCAAGAACTATACTGCGATGATTGAGCACGAACTCACTTCAATTCAATACCCTAATCAACCGGTGAAAAATCTATCTACTACCTGGGAAAATGTAGTGAAAACCATATATGACAGCGATAGTTTTGGAGGTGAGTTAAATAAAACCGGATATTTTGATAATGATGTTACGGCATTATTAACCGGATTAAATTCCAATGAAGAAAAGATTGCAGCTATTTTCAATTATGTAAAATCAAGAATGAATTGGAATGATTTTTTTGGTTACAGCTGTAATGATGGCGTGAGAAAAGCTTATCTCGACAAAGTGGGCAATGTAGCCGAGATCAATTTGATGCTGACCGCCATGTTCCGTTTTGCCGGTTTAGAGGCTAATCCAATTGTACTTAGTTCAAGAGGCAATGGTATTTCTCTTTTTCCTTCCAGAACGGCTTTTGATTATGTCGTTTCAGGTATTGAGTTAAATGGTCAAATTATATTATTTGATGCAACCAGTAAAAATGCCTTGCCTAATATTTTACCAATACACGATTTAAACTGGTTCGGGAGATTGATTCGTAAGGACGGCTCATCGGTTCAAGTTGATTTGATGCCAAGATCAAACTCAAAAGACATAGTCAATGTCATCGCTTCAATTTCAAATGAAGGCAAAGTGACCGGAAAATTACGCGATCAATATTTTGATTATAATGCCTTTAACTATAGGGAAATTAATGGCAAAATCAACAATGAAAGTTTAGTGGAGAGACTCGAAAAAGCACATCCCGGATTAGAAGTTTCTGAATATAATGTTCAAAACAAGAATGATTTGTCTAAGCCTATTGTTGTCACTTACGCTTTTGATTTGGATAATGCTGTTGAGATCATTGGAGATAAAATGTACCTATCACCATTGTTGTTTTTTACCATGAGTGAGAATCCCTTCAAACAAGAAAAAAGAGAATATCCGATTGATTTTGTGTTTCCGCATCAAGACAAATACAACATCAGTCTAACTCTGCCTGAAGGATATGTGGTAGAAAGTCTGCCGCAACCCCAAGCTATTTCTATGCCTGAGGATATGGCCAGTTTCAAATTTAATTTGTCCAATAATGGCAATCAAGTCCAAGTGGTTTGTACATTCGATATTAATAGAGCAGTTGTAGGTTCTGAAGATTATGAAACCTTAAAAAGCTTTTTTAAAGAAGTAATTAACAAGCAAACTGAAAAAGTGGTACTTAAAAAAGGTTAAAATGCAATTAAGAATTTGTTGTTTTTTATTGTTGATGCTCGGATTTGTAGGAACGGCACAAAAACAAGCTCTAGGAAAAGTCAAAAAAGAGGAACTTATAGAGCGCGTGCACCCCAAAGACAGTTCGGCCGCTGCGGCTATCATATTTAAAAAAGCCAAAACCACTTATACTTATTATGAGCAAAACGGCTTTGTGTCTTCCACCGATTTTGAAATCAAAATTAAAATCTATAAAAAGGAAGGGCTTTCATGGGCCAACTTTGAAATACCATATTATGTAGGCTATCAAACCTTGAATGATGAATACGTTGATATCATCAGTGCTTATACCTATAATTTAGAGGGCGACAATATTACCAAAGATAAAGTTGTCAGTCAAAGTAAATTTAAACAAACCATGAATGAATACTGGGCAAAGCAAACTATTGCTTTTCCCAATGTGAAAGTAGGCTCTATCATAGAACTGAAGTACAAGCTGAAATCGGAGAATATTTCAGTTTTACCCGATTTTCAATACCAATACGATATTCCTGTAAATTATGCCGAATACACTACTGAAATACCGGCGTTTTATTTGTACAAAGGCATGTTAAGAGGTTTTGTCAAACCCGAAACCACCTACAAGGTAGAGCCAACTTCTCAATCCTTTGAGAGCAAGGTAGATAAGGCCAGCTCATCTAAGGTATTGCAGTACGATCAAGTAGTGACTAAATACACCGCTAAAGACATACCGGCGTTAAAAGAAGAAGAGTATGTCAATCATATGCAAAACTACTACGCCAAGATTGTTCACGAATTAGAACTGATCAGATATCCCGAGGAAGAGCCAAAGCCCATTTCCACTACTTGGGAAAAAGTGGTCGAATCCATTTACAAAGAGGAACGCTTCGGGAAAGAACTCAAAGAGACGAATTATCATTTTGACGATTTACGACTTTTAATTAAAAAAGATTTTACTACTAAGGACAAGATTGCCGCTGTCTTTAATTTTGTAAAATCCAGAATGAATTGGGATGAAAAATACGGCTACTATACCCAAAAAGGCGTGATAAAAGCCTATCAGGATAAAGTTGGTAATGTTGCCGAGATCAACTTCATTTTGTTGTCGATGCTAAAATTAGCCGGAGTAGAAGCTTATCCCGTTTTAATCAGTACTCGAGAAAACGGATTGGCCTTTTTTCCTAACAAATCCATTTTTAATTATGTGATTGTGGCTGCGGTTGACGGACAAGAAAATATATTGTTGGATGCGACTGATAAAAATGCCGATTTAAATGTATTGCCCATACGCGATTTGAACACTTCAGGGCGAATGATTCAAGACAATGGCACTTCTTCGGAAATTGATCTTATGCCAAAATCAAATTCGAAAGAAGTATTGAATATGATGGCACAAATAGATGCACAAGGTAAAGTGTCAGGAAAAATCAGACATCAATATTTTGATTACAATGCTTACCTTTACAGAGCCAACTACAACGGAGTGGCTAAGGAGAGTTTAATGGAAAGATTGGAAAAAAAATACAATGGTATTGAAATACTAGAGTATGATGTTCAAAATAATCATGATTTTACCAAGCCTATAATTGAAAATTATGCATTTGAAGCTACGAATTCGGTCGAGATTATCGGTGACAAAATGTACGTTTCTCCACTGCTGTTTTTTGTTTTAGAGCAAAATCCGTTCAAGAGCGAAGTCAGAGAATATCCAGTGGATTTTGGATTCCCGAATCAAGACAAATTCAATGTTAGTCTTACCATACCGGAAGGGTATACCATCGAAACAATTCCACAGCCCAAAGCAATAGCGATGCCTGATGGTTTGGCTAATTTCAAATACAATATTTCAAATACGGAAAACGTGATACAACTCACTTACGCTGTAGATATTAACAAAGCAATCATCAATGCGGATTATTATGATGCGCTGAAAAACTTTTTCAAAGAATTGGTCAACAAACAAACTGAAAAAATTGTTTTAAAGAAGATATAAAATGGATCTCAAAAACGCCCAACTCGAAGTCGATAATTGGATTAAAAATCATGGCGTTCGCTACTTCAACGAATTAACCAATATGGCGCAACTCACCGAAGAAGTGGGTGAAGTAGCTCGAATCATTGCCCGACGCTATGGCGAACAATCGGAAAAAGAAAGCGACAAAAACAAAGATTTAGGCGAAGAACTAGCCGATGTGGTTTTTGTAGTGTTGTGCTTGGCCAACCAAACCGGAGTCGACCTGCAAGCGGCGTTTGATAAAAAAATGGATTTGAAAACCCAACGCGATCACGACCGCCATCACAACAACGAAAAACTCAAATAATGATGAATTGTAAATGGTGAATTGTGAATTATGGCAGTAAATATTATTAAGATTAAATCATTTGACTTTGCTTTGAGGATTGTTGAGTTGTATAAATTTCTTTGTGCGGATAAAAAAGAGTTTGTGTTGAGTAAACAGATACTTCGCAGTGGAACAGCTGTTGGGGCTTTGATAAGAGAAGCTGAGCAAGCAGAAAGTAAGTGAGATTTTATTCATAAACTGTCCATTGCCCAAAAAGAGGCAAATGAAACAGATTATTGGCTAGAACTATTATATCAGTCAGAATATTTAAACGAAACACAATTTCAATCACTTAAAAAAGACATTTTAGAAATTAATAAAATTGTAGCCTCAATAATTATTACAACCAAACAAAGAATAGGAAAGAAATAAAGGTTAATTAGATAAGTAAAATTCACAATTCACAATTCATAATTCACCATTCACAACATGAACTGGATTCTCTTAGTCATCGCCGGATTATTTGAAGTTGCTTTCGCTTTTTGCCTCGGCAAAGCCAAAGAGACTTCCGGTGTTGCTATGTGGTCTTGGTATGCCGGATTTTTGGCTTGCCTTACTGTCAGTATGGTGCTGTTGGTTAAAGTGACTAAAGAATTACCCATTGGTACAGCCTATGCGGTGTGGACAGGCATTGGAGCTGTAGGTAGCGTTTTGGTCGGGATTTTAGTCTTCAAAGAACCTGCTACTTTTTGGCGTGTTTTCTTTATCAGTACGTTAATCATTTCCATAGTCGGACTTAAAGTAGTTGCAGAATAATGAACGTACATTTAACTTTTAACTCGCAATCCGCCATCCGCAACCCGCAACTTTCCATCACCGGTTCCAAGTCGGAAACCAATCGTTTACTGTTGTTGCAAGCCTTGTACCCGAATCTCAAATTGGAAAACACCTCCAATTCCGATGATTCAGCGGTAATGACCAAAGCATTAAATTCATCATTCACCATTCATCATTCATCATTAATCGACGTTCACCACGCCGGTACCGCCATGCGATTCCTAACCGCCTACTTCGCCATCCAAGAAGGAAAAGAAGTCCTCCTAACCGGTTCAACCCGCATGAAAGAACGCCCGATTAAAATTTTGGTCGAAGCCTTGCAACAACTCGGCGCCGAAATTAGCTATGAAGAACAGGAAGGTTTTCCGCCGCTAAGGATCAAAGGTAAAAAGTTGTCGCACTCCAAAGTCTCATTGCCGGCCAATGTCAGCAGCCAATACATTTCAGCATTGTTGCTCATCGCACCAAAATTAGAAAACGGCCTCGAACTGACATTAGAAGGTGAAATCACGTCAGTGCCTTACATCAAAATGACTTTGGCTTTGCTCAACGAAATCGGAGTAGAAACCTCTTTTGCAGATAACATCATTAAGATAAATCAAAAATCTGAAATCGTTAATCATCAATCAACAATAGAATCAGATTGGTCTTCCGCTTCTTATTTTTACTCAATCATTGCGCTGTCTGATATCGGAACCGAAATCAATTTATCAAGCTACAAACCAAACAGCTTGCAAGGTGATAGCGCTTTAATAGAAATTTATAGTGCACTTGGAGTAGAAACGATTTTCGAAAACAATAGTATGCTGTTAAGAAAAACCCATAACCCACAACTCACAACCCACAACCTACAACTTAATAACTGTCCCGACATCGCCCAAACCATAGCCGTGACTTGTTTCGGATTGGGAATAGGTTGTCATCTAACCGGATTGCATACGCTTAAAATAAAAGAAACGGATAGGTTAGAAGCGTTGAAAGCCGAATTAACCAAATTGGGTGCCAAGGTGTCTGTTACCCACGAAAGTTTAACTTTGGAACCATCCGAAAACATCCATCCAAACATCAGTATCAAAACCTATCAAGACCATCGCATGGCCATGGCTTTTGCGCCTTTAGCGCTGAAAGTCCCAATAGTAATCGAAGAATCCGAAGTGGTTTCAAAGTCATACCCAACTTTTTGGGACGATTTAAAATCAGTAGGATTTAAAATAGGAAATATTTGACTTACACTAAATTCAGTTTGCTAATTGGTACATTAAAAATCACTCAGTCACTCAGCAACTCAGTCACTCAGCAACTTAATTAAAAATAAACCCCAAAACACTTGACAACGCCTATCTCACGATAGTATATTTGCAGGCGATTAATTTTAGGAGTCAAATCCTAAATGCTAAATCCTAATTCCTAAATAACTTATATGAAATTATCTCATTTTAACTTTAATCTTCCGGCCGAATTACTTGCGGAATTTCCAACAGAAAACAGAGACGAATCCAGATTAATGGTCGTAAATCGAAAAACAAAAACCATCGAACACAAATTGTTCAAAGATGTAATTGATTATTTCGACGACGGCGATGTGATGATTTTAAACAACACTAAAGTATTCCCGGCGCGCATGTACGGAAACAAAGAAAAAACGGGCGCCCGTATCGAAGTATTTTTGTTGCGTGAATTAAACGCCGAACAACGCCTTTGGGACGTATTGGTTGATCCGGCGCGTAAAATCCGTATCGGAAACAAATTGTACTTTGGCGACGACGATTCGTTAGTAGCAGAAGTAATCGACAATACCACGTCTCGCGGTAGAACTTTACGTTTCTTATACGATGGCTCGTATACCGAATTCAGAAGAAAATTAACCGAATTGGGTGAAACCCCAATCCCAAAATACATCAACCGCGAAGTGACTGAAGAGGATGCCGAGCGTTACCAAACCATCTACGCCAAAGAAGAAGGTGCTGTAGCTGCTCCAACTGCCGGTTTACACTTTTCTAAACACTTGTTGAAACGTTTAGAAATCAAAGGCGTGAACTTTGCAGAAATTACGCTTCACGTTGGTTTAGGGACTTTCAATCCGGTAGAAGTGGAAGACTTGTCTAAACACAAAATGGACTCTGAAGAGCTGATCATCAACCAAGAAGCTTGTGATACCGTTAACAGAGCCAAAGAAAACAAACGCAAAATTTGTTGCGTGGGAACGACTTCCATGCGCGCCATCGAAAGCTCCGTTTCCTCTAACAGAACTTTAAATCCATATGTGGGTTGGACCAACAAATTCATCTTCCCGCCTTACGATTTCAGCATCGCCGATTGTATGATTACCAATTTTCATACTCCAAAATCGACCTTGCTCATGATGATTTCTGCTTTCTGTGGTCACGACCTTATGAAAAAAGCCTACGAAGAAGCCATCAAAGAAAAATACCGTTTCTATTCCTACGGCGACGCGATGCTTATAATATAATTTTTTGGAGCGTAAAGGTTCGCGCATTCTTGCTTTCCATTTTCCTGCTCTCCATTACAATAAAAAAATGCTTTCAAACACTGAAAGCATTTTTTTATTTCCATTACGATCAGGGCTAGATAAAAACGTCATCACAAAATGACATTTAATTTTTAGACTCAGTGTATCTCTATCTTTCTCAGTGTATCTCCGTGAAATAATTTTTTTTCAATACTTTTGCGCTCTCACCCGAGGCATTTGAGATTAAGAAAAATTTATTAATCCGGAGCGCAGCGTAATAAAACTAAACTACAACCATGACGTTTCAAAATACCCGCGAGTTCGCCCAACAATTAGATACTCAAGACGAACTCAACCAATACCGCAACGAATTCATTTTTCCGCAACACAACGGTAAAAATGTGGTCTACTTCACCGGGAATTCCCTCGGCTTACAACCCAAACGTACCAAGCAATACGTTGATGAGGTGATGAATGATTGGGCCAATTTGGCTGTTGAAGGTCATTTCTACGCCAACAAACCTTGGTGGGATTACCACGAAAGATTCGCTAATCCGTTAAGTCAAATTGTAGGCGCCAAACCCTCGGAAATTACCGTGATGAATACGCTTACCATCAATTTGCATTTGTTAATGGTGTCGTTCTACCAACCTACAGTCTCTCGTTATAAAATCATCTGCGAAGAAAAAGCCTTTCCATCCGACCAATACATGTTCCAAAGTCAGGTGGCGTTCCACGGTTACCAACCCGAGGAGGCTATTGTAGAAATTAAACGCCGCGAAGGCGAACACAATATTCGTTTAGAAGATATCATTGCCAAAATCAATGAAGTTGGCGATGAATTGGCTTTGGTTTTAATCGGTGGCGTCAATTATTACACAGGACAAGTTTTCGATATGAAAGCCATTACGGAAGCCGGACATAAAGTAGGCGCCAAAGTAGGTTTCGATTTGGCCCACGCCGCCGGAAATATCGAACTACATTTGCACGATTGGAACGTCGATTTTGCCGCTTGGTGCAGTTACAAATACATGAACTCCGGACCCGGAAATGCTTCCGGTTGTTACGTTCACGAAAAACATCATACCACTAATTTACCGCGTTTTGCCGGTTGGTGGGGACACAACAAAGAACGCCGTTTCAAAATGGAACCGCAATTCGATCCGGTACACGGCGCGGACGGTTGGCAAGTGAGTAACTTACCCATTTTGTCGTTAGCGCCCTATTTGGCTTCTGTCGAAATGTTTGCCGAAGTCGGCATGGAAAAACTCATCCAAAAACGCAATCAGTTAACCGCATATTTGGAATTCATTTTACACGAAATTGATGCCGAATTAGAAGGCGCCGAATTTGAAATCATCACGCCGTCTAATCAAGAAGAACGCGCCTGCCAACTCTCGGTTTTCTTGCACGGGCAAGGCAGAAGTCTGTTCGATTATTTAATGCAAAACGGTGTCATCACCGATTGGCGGGAACCAAACGTTATCCGTTTAGCTCCGGCACCATTCTATTGCTCGTATGAAGACATGTACGAGTTTGGTCAAATCTTAAAACAAGGAATACTAACTATATAGATTTTCGGATTTTCAGATCGTTGGATTCAAGACAAGAAATATTTGAATTAATCAAGATGCATAATTACAAAGAATTGGAGATTTGGAAAATGAGTGTGGCCTATTGTCCTAAGATATACAAGGCTACTGAAAGGTTTCCTGAGAAAGAAAGATTTGGACTCATATCTCAGTTAAATAGAGCTGTAGTGTCTGTTCCTTCCAATATTGCAGAAGGTTCTGCAAAATCATCTGACAAACATTTTTTAATCTTTTTAGAGAATGCCTTGGGCTCGTGTTTTGAAATAGAAACGCAACTCTTAGTATCATTAGAATTGGGGTTTCTTCCTCAACATGATTATGATGCTTTGTCATCTGAAATATTGATCATCATCAAGAGAATAAATAACTTCATGAACTTCTTAAGCAAAAATCTGTAATCTGAAAATCTGTAATCTGAAAATCAAAAATAAATGAACAAACAACAAATCATAGCCAATTTTGATCCTTCACAACCGGGTTTAGCCGACGCTACCGTATTTGGTTTGCCGTTTTCGGCCGAACAAAGTGAAATCATTGTCATTCCTGTGCCATGGGAAGTAACCGTAAGCTACGGAGCCGGTGCTTCTGAAGGTCCGGATGCGGTATTAGACGCTTCTTTTCAAGTCGACTTAAACCACCAAGATTTTCCTGAATTATGGAAACTCGGGATTTATTTAGACGAAGCACCTGCGCATTGGAAAAAGAACTCCGAGAAATACAAAGACTTAGCCCAACCGATTATCGAGTTGTTGGAAAGTGGCGAAGCCGTAGAAAATTATCCGGCGCTTCAAGCTGATTTGGATAAAATTAATAAAGTATGTCGCGAGTTGCATACCGAAGTCAAAGACCGCGTGTTACACTGGATGCAACAAGGCAAAAAAGTTGTGCTTTTGGGTGGTGATCAT